>DATBMP010000447.1:0-5391 GCA_036554845.1 Pyrinomonadaceae bacterium | reverse complement strand
GCGTTTTGGCCCGAGCGCGAGATCACGAACAACGAGTAGCGTCCATCTGTCACCAATCATCTGCAACGCGCTCGAGATCGGACAACCGTCAATTGAGCGTCTTCGCAACGGTCTGCACGCGCCTCCTCAGGAAGTATTAAGCGGTGCCAATTTAAACGTCATTTGAATCAGTTACAAGAGATAAGTGACCGAGTGGTGAGTTGCGTGGGTTGATAGAACGATGGGGTGCTTTGTTCTTGTCGCCTGGTGTGGCTTAGTGGATCGTAGGAATAAGCCAGAATGTTTTTGCGTTTCGGGTGTGCCGCGTCCCTCGCGGTAAGCCTACGGCTTATCGCGACTTATTTCGCGGGTCAGGAACAAGTAAACCCACCAGCTAAGCCTTATTCGGAACCATGCTGCCGTCGGGTTCAATTATTGCCTTATGATCCGCCGTAAGGATCTCTCCTTCCATCGTGATCTCTTCTCCAGATGGCATCGCAACGGGCAGATGATCGAGAAACTTCTCGGCATCAAGCGCTGCCATGCATCCGGTACCGGCAGCTGAGACCGCTTGGCGATAGATAGAATCCTGAACATCGCCCGCTGCAAACACTCCGGGGATGTTCGTCGCAGTTGATTTGCCGGACGTTTTTATGTAACCGACGTCATCCATCTCGATCTGGCCTCTGAAGAGATCGGTATTCGGTTTGTGACCGATGGCGACGAACACGCCGGCACACGGAAAGTTCTTCTCCTCGCCAGTTTCAACGTTACGCAGCCGGACACCGGTAACACCATGTTCCTGTGTTCCAAGGATCTCCAAAACCTCAGTGTCCCAAATGAACTCGATCTTCTCGTTTCGAAATGCCTTCTCTTGCATGATCTTTGACGCGCGAAGTTTGTCACGACGATGGACCACGTAAACGCGCGAAGCGTAGCGAGTCAGGAATGTCGCCTCTTCCATCGCTGTGTCACCGCCACCGATCACCACGATGGGCTGGTTGCGAAACGCTGGCAATGGACCATCACAAGTCGCGCAAGCGGAAACACCATTGCCTCCAAAACCGTTTGGTACCTTTGCTTCTCCGGGAACACCCAACCACTTCGCCGACGCGCCGGTCGCAATGATTAATGTCTCAGTTTCGATGGTGTAATCGCCTGCATAGAGTGTGAAGGGACGTTCATCGAGGTCGACACTCGTGATCCATGCTTCGAGAAATTCTGTTCCGAACCGTTCAGCCTGTTTTCGAAACTCGGCCATAAGTTCGGGCCCTTGAATGCCTTCCGGAAACCCGGGATAGTTCTCGACCTCCGTAGTGATCATCAGCTGGCCACCAGGTGTCGTTTGCTTCTCGGCATCAGCGGGAGCATCAATCAACAGAGGTTTAAGACTGGCTCGACCAGCATAGATCGCAGCAGTCAATCCGGCGGGTCCTGAGCCAATAATCACGACATCCCGGTGCAGTGTCTCGCTAGGCATTGCTGGGTCTTGTTCCTTCCTGTTTAGCTCGAATTTGGCGGGCGATCATGTGACTGAAATGCAAAGAGTATAGCCTTTTCGGTGATGCGTATAGTATAACTACGGATACTTAAGTAGTCGAACGAGGGGCTTTCAAGCTTTACTGACCGTGTTACCCGCAGACAGATCGGAGAGGCAGACACATCTTTGAACGATAGTGATCCGCGAACGATTGAAACCGTCGCCGTGATTGGCGCGGGAACAATGGGACACGGCATCGCCCAGGTTGCCGCGGGTGCGGGCTATCGGGTCATCCTTCATGATGTCGATCGCGAGAGGTTAACGCGCGGCATCCAGAGCATCGAACGAAATCTGAAAAAAGGGATTCAACTTGGCAAGCTAACTGAAGCTGATTGCGATCGCACGCTTCAGAACATTCGCGGTACTACTCGCCTGGAAGAACTTGCCAGGGCCCAGTTGATGATTGAAGCGGTGCCGGAAAGGCTTGAGCTTAAACAAGAGTTGGTTCGCGAGATTGAGACACTCGCCACCGGGCCTTTTGTCTTTGCGACGAACACCTCATCGCTTTCCATCAACGAAATTGCCAGGGCATCAGGTCGTCCGGAAGCGATCGTGGGTATGCACTTCTTCAACCCAGTTCACATCATGCGATTGGTGGAGATCGTAGTTGGACCAGAAACCAGCGAGGAGACCAGGAACACTGTTTTGAGTGTCAGTCGAGCGATGCGCAAAGAGCCAATTGTTGTGCGCGATGTTCCTGGCTTTGCTTCGAGTCGACTTGGCGTTGCGTTAGGACTGGAAGCAATGAGGATGGTCGAGCAGGGTGTAGCGAGCGCGAGTGATATCGACACTGCGATGGAACTTGGTTACAACCACCCTGTTGGACCCTTAAAGTTGACCGACATAGTTGGATTGGATGTTAGGCTAAGCATCGCGGAATACTTGCATCACGAACTCGGCTCTGAAACCTTTAACCCGCCTGAGATTCTGCGGCGTATGGTGAGCGAAGGGAAGTTGGGAAAGAAAACCGGCGAAGGTTTTTACCAATGGAACGACGACAATGCGGGCGCACGTCGCGCGCATTCTTCCTGAGAGGGTAACCACGCGCTTGTTACAAGCTATGAGCACTCCTTCTAACTTCGAAGAGAAAAGATTTGCTTTGCGCATGTCGCTGCGGCTGCCGATCGTTGTGTCGGGCCGCGCAGAAGACGGATCGGCGTGGAGCGAACCCACCGAAACTGATGACATCTCAACCTCTGGTGCACTCTTTCACCTGAACCAGAAAGTAAATCGCGGCGAGCGTTTGTACCTGCGTGCGCACCGGCCTGACGGCGGACCAATCGAGGTAACGGCAATCGTTATCCGCACTGCGCCTGCGATCTATGGAACGGCGCGCGTTGGTGTGCAGATTGCCGAGCCAACCGAGAATTGGCTTCGACTGTTCGTGTCATGGGTTGCCGACGAACAGCCCGCCGGTGAACAGGAACCTACCGAATCTGAGTAAGACAAAGGATGCGGATTTGGAATTTGGGATTTGGAATTTCGTTTTAGCGTAGATTCGCATTATTTAGTGGATCGCCCCTCACTTGAACTAAGTAAACGATCCAGGAAACAAGCGAATCTACGCTAAAGCGAAACCCCAAAATTCTAACTTCCAAATTCCAATTTCCAAATTCCACCAGCCGTTGAGATTCAAAGTCCAAATAGACCCCAACTCGGAGCCAAACAATGTCGCAATCTTACGAGACACTTCTGCTAGAACGTCGCAATCGTGTGGCAATCATCACCATAAATCGTCCTGATAAGAGAAACGCACTCAACATTAAGACGCGAGAAGAAGGCGCTGCGATTTTGGAAGAACTCGCAACCGACGAGTCTGTTGGTGTGGTTGTCTTTACCGGTGCAGGCGACAAAGCCTTCATCGCGGGCGCAGATATTTCCGAATTCGCTGGTCGCACCGCAACAATGCAACGCGATGTCATGACTTCTCGTTCACTGTTCACGGCAATCGATAGTTTTCCCAAGCCGGTGATCGCCATGATCAATGGTTACTGCCTGGGTGGCGGTTGCGAGTTGGCAATGGCCTGTGACATTCGCATCGCCAGCGAAACTGCTTCTTTTGGTCAACCAGAAATAAATCTTGGAATCATTCCCGGCGGAGGAGGAACGCAACGGTTGACGCGTTTGGTGGGTGAAGGCAAAGCGATGGAGATGATCTTGACGGGAGAGATCATCGACGCACGTACGGCATTCTCGATTGGACTGGTCAATCACGTTGTGCCCGCCGACCAACTCCAACCCAAGACAATGGAGATTGCCAGTCGCATGGCTGACAAGAGTCCCGTCGCATTGCGGATGGCAAAAGAAGCCGTGAAGCTGGCCTCTCGATCAAACCTCGACGAAGGTTTGCGACGCGAAGTCGATCTCTTTGCCCTATGTTTCTCGACAGAGGATAAGAACGAGGGTGTGGCAGCGTTTCTCGAGAAGCGAAAGCCGGCGTTTAAAGGAAGGTAGGTTTGGCGCTTGACGCCGGTTGATTGTCGATTGTTGATTGACTATTTGCTAGGGCCGCGAATGCGCAAATTCACGCGGACGCGCGTGCGATTTGTCTTTGCTGTTAGGTCTGCATCCATTCTTCTTTTATCGTCCACTCGGCGTCACTCCGCGGCAACAACTGGTGATCCGTGTCATCGCCGTGCTGTTGGACAAAACTCGCGAGACAAAATTGAAGCTCGTCCTAACAATGCTCGGGATCGTAATCGCGGCCATCGGCGGCGTCATTGCTTACCGCGCACTGTTCCTCGAGCCCTCTGTCGGAGTTGTGATCACCGAATCAAAGATCGAAGAGCTTCCAAACTACACACGAATCGCTGGTGGATTAGTCTTGTTGATCGGTGGCGCCGCCCTCGCCATCGTCATGGCAACCAGACGTTCGCGATAAATGAGCTTGTAGAGATTTGCTTCGCCCCGACCGGTTGAACCTGCGGCTCCAACACTGCCATCGACATACAGGTCTGCGCCGAGGATCGGTGAATCACCCAAAGGTGTTCAATCGTGAGCGGCACGGGCACCTGTAAGGATATCTGACACGAGCATCACGTCTATGCGAACGATCCACTGGCAACGGATGAGTAATCATTGGTTTGGCAGCCAGTGGTTATAGTCCCTTCTTCTGATCTATCGATCCGCACACTGGATCTAACTCTGTGACACGGCGGTGCCTCGTTTCAGATCGATCGATCCGAACAGTGATCTAACTCTGTGACACGGGCGGTGCCTCGTTCAGATCTATCGATCCGAACAGTGGATCTAACTCTGTGACACGGGCGGTGCCTTCGTTCAGATCGATCGACGGTAAACTTGACGGACTTTTCTACGGTGGGCTACTCTCAAATCACCAGTTCGAAGAACACTTCTTTCACAAATGGGGCCGTAGCTCAGCTGGGAGAGCGCATGACTGGCAGTCATGAGGTCAGGGGTTCGATCCCCCTCGGCTCCACCAATCAAGCACAAGCACTCACAGCAACAACCGTCGCAGTTACCTTCTCATCATACTTCCCGTTTACTGGTGATTCTTTCTTCTCCCTCTACCAAGCCCAGCCTGGCCTTGAAATTCACATACGACATGTGGGTATGTAAACTTACGTCATTAACTTTACATATGCCACTCATTCTGGTGAACCTCTCGTGAGTTTCCTTTTGTTAGAAAGCGAAAGTTGGACGAGCCAAATTATGTGCGAACGCGAGGTATTGAGGCTGAATATCTTCCTCGGGCAAATCGCTGATGTTTCGTGATGCGAGCTATCAATTCTGTTCGCTGTTCTTTATTGCACGAAGTGCTGTGGCAAACCCAGCGATAGATTTAGCCCATTTCTCGAAATCAATGACCTGACGTTCTCTCCGGGACAGAAAATTAGTTGAGTCTTCAAAGC
>DATBMP010000402.1:0-4812 GCA_036554845.1 Pyrinomonadaceae bacterium | reverse complement strand
CCTTCCACTCGCGGCTCACCGTGACGCGCCTGCAAGTAACCCTTCGAACGCATGTAGTTATCAACTGCGCGAAGGTCAAACTCGAGTTTGTCGCGGTGGAGAATATCTTGTCCCTTGAAACGGCTAATCAACCCCGCTTCTTTGACGTACTTCATCTGGCTTCGAAGCTTACCGTCGCTAAAGATCTGGTTCCCTTCAAACTGAATCTCAACCACTCTGACACGGTCACCTTCGTCGATAACAAACGTGACCGCAGTGGAAGTAGCCGACACATCATCACGTCTCTCTTCAATCGTCGCGTTGGGATGACCGCGTTCAGCGAGTAGCTCTTTCAAAACGCGAATCGCATTACGAGCTTTAACTGGATCGTAAATGCTCTCCTTGGAAACACCCACGCGTCGTTCACGAAAAGCCTTTAATACATCCGACTCGGGAACACTCTTCAATCCTTCAAACTGAAGGTCACGAATGATAGGAAGCTCGGTCACCTCGAAGATGACATTCACCCCTCCACGCGCACCGTCTTCAGTCAGGACCCTGGTCTTGGTTTTGTCGAAGAAACCTAGTTGCAGAATTGTTTGAAGGTCCCTTTGAACCTGCTCCGCATTGAATGGATCACCGGCCCGTGTTTGGACGTAATAAAGAATGTCGTCCTTGCGCAAACGACGATTTCCGACGATATCGACGCTTTCGACCAACCGTTGACCCTGTTGTGAATTAGCCGGATGAGGAGCTATCAGAAGAGAAGAAAGCAGGATTAGTGCGCTCACAAGGAAGAGCCTAAACCCGTGGTATGAATGCATAGGCGCCAATTTCCCTCAGTAGTTCTTACTGGACCTTAGAAAACTTCGGGGAGATGCTCGGGCAAATTAAACTTTTCGAGAAAATAAAGGCAAACGCTTTTGCGGTTCGGAGCCGCTCGGGTTTTTTCTAACCGAGGAACCTGTTGGATTCTCCGGTTCGCGTACTCGTTGCCACACCTGCCCTAGCAAAGTCGCGCATTATACAGGCAAAATCCGCGCTAAGTCCAAAGTCCAACATCCAAAGTCACTTATCGACTTCGGGCTGTTGGAATATGGGCCTTGCGAGGCAAATCTTAGTGAATTAGTAGTGCGTCGTCGGGCGCTTCCACTCCTATTGGCCGGTAGTTCAATTCATCGCCATCCAAAAAGACTTCAACCAGTGAAGCCTCAACCAAATGGCCCTGAATTAGCGCCTCTGAAAGGGGGTCTTCAACGTATTTTTGCAGCGCGCGCCTGAGTGGTCGAGCGCCGTATGAGCGGTCAGCACAGGTCTTGTCTACGATCCAGCGCTTCGCGTCTTCAGTAAGTCTGACCTCTAAACCATGGCGGGCCATGGTGGTATTAATCTGCTCCACCTGGAGTTGAATTACTTCAAGTAATTCTGGGTCAGTGAGTTGGTCGAAAATGATTATTTCATCTAACCGATTGATAAATTCCGGGTTGAATGTCTGCCGAACTGCCGACATCACCATTTCTTCCATCTTGTCACGACCGGCATCCGCGCTGCCCTGGAAGCCCAATGTTCCCTTCTTCTGAATGAAGCGAGCGCCGATGTTTGAGGTCATGATGATGATGGCGTTCTTGAAATCCACTGCATTCCCGAGCGCGTCAGTTAAAACGCCGTCCTCAAATACTTGCAGCAGGACATTGAAGATATCCGGATGCGCCTTCTCGATCTCATCAAACAGAAGCACAGAATAAGGTGCGCGTCGTATGCGCTCAGTTAGCTGCCCACCTTCCTCGTGGCCCACATACCCTGGAGGCGAACCAATTAATTTCGACACCGAGTGTTTTTCCATAAACTCTGACATGTCGAATCGAATCATCGAACGCTCGCTACCGAAAAGTACGTGTGCAAGAGATCGCGCAACCTCGGTCTTGCCAACGCCGGTTGGACCAAGGAAAAGGAACGACCCAACTGGACGAAGAGGACTCTTTAGACCGGCTCGTGAACGACGAATTGCACGAGCAAGGGCCGAGATCGCTGGACGTTGCGACACAACTCTTAGATGTAATTCCTGCTCAATGCGAAGGAGCTTCTGTGTTTCTGCTTCTTTCAAAGATGTGACAGGTATTCCCGTCCAACGAGCTATTACATCTTCTACATCATCGCGAGTGACTTCCGCAGAAACCAGTGCGTCTTCATTTTCATCTCGCAGATCCGAAGGTTCATCATACGAACGTGGCCAATCATTCAACTGGCTCCAGTCTGCAAGATTCCCCTGCTCGCGGCGCACACGCAGTTTCACACGCGCACCCGCTTCATCAATCACATCAATTGCTTTGTCTGGAAGGAATCGATCGGGAATGTAGCGGTGGGATTGATAAACCGCGGCTTCGAGAGCTTCGTCTGTGTAACGGACCTGATGGAAACTCTCGTACCTCTCTCTTACGCCGTCCAAAATCTCAACAGCTTCCTCTTCAGTAGGCGGTGGAACTTTGACGGCCTGAAAACGTCGCTCGAGCGAACGGTCCTTCTCAATTGATTTCCGAAATTCAGCTGGAGTAGTGGCCCCGATACATTGAATCTCTCCGCGCGAAAGCGCCGGCTTCAAAATGTTCGCAGCATCGAGAGATCCTTCAGCAGAACCAGCTCCAACCAAGGTATGCAATTCGTCGATGAATACGATGTACTGAGGATTCTCAACCAACTCGCGCATGATCTGCTTGAGTCGTTCTTCAAACTGCCCGCGATACTTGGTTCCAGCAACGATGAGAGACAGATCCAAAGAAAGAATCCGTTTGTTCTCGAGAAACGATGGGACTTCGCCACGCACAATGCGTTGGGCCAAGCCTTCAACGATCGCCGTTTTGCCTACGCCCGGCTCACCAATCAAAACTGGATTGTTCTTGGTCCGTCTGCAAAGAATCTGCACGACGCGTTCGATCTCGGCTTCACGCCCGATGAGCGGATCGAGTTTGTCGTTCGAGGCGTCTTCAGTAAGGTCGCGCGAGAACTCAACCAGGTGCGGTGTGTCTTTCTTCTGCGAGCTCCTCGCGTCCGCACCCGACTGTCGCGCAATTTCATCACGAACTGCATTCAATCGCAGACCGCGTTCATAAAGAATCTCGGCAGCCATCGAGCGCTCTTCCCTGAGTAAACCCAACAAAAGATGCTCGGTACCGATATGACGGTGCTGTAGCCGATCGCTCTCTTCATGAGCATAGGCAAGCACCCGCTTCGTTTCGGGCGCAAGGGGAAGTTCGACCGAAGTCGAGATCTTCTCTCTCAACAACGTCCGACCTTCGATCTCTTTGCGGATTGATTCGATTGAGACTTGGGCGCGCGGAAAGAACCGACCAGTTAAGGTCTTGTCTTCTCTCATGAGGCCCAACAACAGGTGCTCGGGTTCGATTGCGGGAGCCCCAAACTGAGACGCTTCGTAACGCGCAAAGAAAATAACTCGGCGCGCCTTCTCGGTGTAGCGTTCAAACATTCGGTTTACCGGTTAAAAAACTTTCTATGATTACCATGCCGGGCGAGGGGAAAACTGGCTCGCCCGGCAAGTGGCCGCATTATAACCCATGAAAGGAGGGTCTAGAAGCCATTGACTGATTTCCCTATATAAAAAGACTAACAACCCTTTGGTTTCAATTGTCGGATGAAAGAATACCGTCCTTTAGTATTAACAAACGATCACACATTCGCGCGAGTCGTTCATTATGCGTCGCCACAATTAAGATTCCAGGTCGATTTCGAGCATAAGTTACCAAATGCTCACTAATCTCATCTTCAATCGTAGCATCCAGGTTTCCGGTCGGTTCGTCAGCAAGAACCAGTACCGGCTCGGCAATCAGAGCACGGCAAACTGCCACACGCTGTTGCTCCCCGCCCGACAAATAACTCACCGGATGAGATGCACGTTCACCTAAACCAACGTGCTCCAGCGCCCGAATCGCAAGTTCTACTGCCCGTTTTTGACTTAGACCCGAGATCATCAAAGGCAAAGCTGTGTTCTCAGCCGCAGTTAAATCAGGAAGGAGATGGTGAAACTGGAAAACAAATCCGATCCTGGTGTTTCTGATCTGGGCGAGCTCCTGAGCTTTTGCACCTGCGATCGAGTATTCGTCGAGAACAATGACGCCACGGTCTACCGTTTCAAGTCCGCCAAGCAAGTTCAGCAACGTGGACTTGCCGGCGCCGGAAGCTCCCATCACCGCAATCGATTCTCCGGCGACGGCTTGAAAAGAGACTCGTTTGAGTACTTCAATCTTCCCGCCGCTTGGTGACAAGAACGACTTTTCGACATCGCTGACTGTAAGTTTAGTTTTACCCGCCGACGGAGTCGGTTGCACATCAAGTAAGTTATTTCGATCTTTAGAAGCTGCCGGTAATGACACGGTCTGATCCTAGTGAAAGCAGATCACGCTGCATCACGCAGCATCTCAACAGGTCTAACTCGCGTAGCGGCACGTGCCGGATAGATCGTTGCAATCAAACTGAGTGCGACTGCAACTCCTGCTGCAAGTAGAACGTCGGCGAACTGAACATTGAAGGGGACATTGCTAATCGAGTAAACATCGGCGGGCAAGCTAACAATCTTGAAATAGTTTCCGACTGCACTGGCAATAAGTCCCAGTACTACACCAAGCAAAGCGCCAAAACATCCAATGATGGCTCCTTCGATAAAGAAGATCTTCATGATGCTGCGACTGTTCGATCCCATCGCATTGAGTATTGCGATGTCTCTGCGGCGTTCAACAACCACCAGTATCAACATAGTGGTGATGTTTAGAGCCGCGATAAAAATGATTAAGCCAATGACGACGAGACCCATGCGCCGTTCGA
>DATBMP010000435.1:0-6710 GCA_036554845.1 Pyrinomonadaceae bacterium | reverse complement strand
CGCTTTCTCAGAAATCTCTTCGATCTTCTCTTGCCGCGTCATGTCAACAGCGATCTCGGTCAGATCGCGGATCATGCTTTCGACATCGCGCCCGACGTAACCCACTTCAGTAAACTTCGACGCTTCAACTTTCAGAAAAGGTGAGTTCGACATGCGTGCGAGGCGGCGCGCAATCTCAGTTTTTCCGATGCCGGTCGAACCGATCATGATGATGTTCTTCGGCATTACGTCGACAGCCATCTCGGGAGGCAATTTCTGACGCCGGATACGATTGCGCAAAGCTACGGCAACGGCACGCTTGGCGTTCCTTTGCCCGACAACATGCTTATCCAATTCAGCGACGATCTGACGCGGCGTCATCTCGTCCAGCCGAATTTCTTCATCGACGTCACCAGCCAAATAAATAACCATTGATCAAATTACTCGCGATTCCTTAGAAGTTGGGCCACTGCCATTCAACTCTTCTACGATAATATTCTGATTAGAGTAGATACAGATTTCACCGGAGATGCGCAGAGCTTCAACGGCAATCTCCCTGGCAGTCAACGTAGTGTTCCGCATCAAGGCCCGTGCAGCTGCCAATGCATACGAACCACCTGAACCGATGGCGATAATGCCGTCGTCGGGCGTTATCACATCACCGTTACCTGATAAGAGAAAAGAGCTCTTCGAGTCCGCGACGACCAGAAGCGCTTCAAGATGCCGCAGCGCCTTATCGGTTCGCCACTCTTTGCTCAATTCGATCGAGGCACGCTCGAGGTTTCCATGATACTGCTCTAGCTTGCTTTCAAAGCGTGTTAGGAGAGAGAAAGCGTCGGCGGTAGCTCCTGCGAAACCGGCGAGGATGGCGTCGTTATAAAGGCGGCGCACCTTCCTCGCATTTGCTTTCATGATGGTTTCGCCCATTGAAACCTGGCCGTCTCCAGCCAAGGCAACGTGCCCATCCTTGCGCACCAACAGCACAGTTGTGCTGCGAATTCTGCTTGATTGTTTTTGCATTTCAGACTGGAAGCACTATAGGAATTGGATTGAAGGCAAGTCAAGTTAGGGGGATCATTGCCGATTGCCGATTGCCAATTGCCGATTTTATGTTTCAGGTGCTGTTGAATAAGGTACCGCATGCCCTTAGATGCAAAGTCAAACAATGAGCAGTCGATCATTGCCGATTGTCGATTGCCAATTGCCGATTTGTGTTTTTCAGGTGCGGAGCCTGAATAAGGTACCGCTTCCACTGAGACTCAAAGTCAAACCACGAGCAGTCGAAAGGGCCGTGGTTCGCAATCGGCAATTGTCAATGACCTCAATTGGCAATCCCGCCTACTCACTGTTAGATTATTCCCGCAGTTTTGCTGCCAGATAACCAATGAACGTTTACCGACCACGCATCGGAATCACGATGCGTATTGAACCCCAGACAGAACGCTTCTACCTTTCCAGGCATTATAGCGAGGCAGTTGAAGCAGCGGGCGGACTCCCGGTTCACATTAGCCTGATTCCCGACTCCGACTATCTTAGTTCGGTCGTAGAACACCTCGATGGGGTGCTGCTTCCAGGAAGCGATTCGGACGTTGATCCACTTCGGTATGGACAGGAACCACATCCCGCACTCGGCTCAGTCCATCCTGTAAAAGATGAAACTGACTTGCTCCTTCTAGACCTGGTTGAGAATCAGGGTATGCCTTTATTCGCAATCTGCTTTGGAATGCAGATCCTCAATGTGTTTCGTGGGGGAACTCTGATTCAAGACATTCCCTCACAAATGCCGGCGGCGATTAATCACCAACAAGGTGTCCCGCGGGATCGTCGTTCTCATCGCGTGCAACTCCTGCAGAACTCGCTTCTGTCATCACTTGCTAGCGACGCGAGCGCAGTTGTCAATAGCCATCACCATCAAGCGATCGAAAGTGTCGGAAACAACCTGATGGCAACGGCGTGGACATCTGACGGGCTGGTCGAAGCTCTCGAAGATACTCGCGCAGATCGTTTCGCGCTCGCGGTTCAATGGCATCCTGAACTCGGTTGGAAAGAAGACGAGTTTTCGCAGTCGCTGTTTCAGCGTTTCATTTCTGAAGCCGTGAACCACTCGCGAGCCAAACAAAGAGTGATGGCCTGACACGAAAGGGCAGGGAAGACGTTGGCTAGTGACACCTTTCAACTGAAGAATCGCATTGCGATCGTAACCGGCGGGTCCCGGGGGATCGGTCGAGCAGTTGTTATGCGCCTCGCGGAGTTAGGGGCAAATGTAGTGATTAATTATCGAGAAGATAGCTCAGCTGCTGAAGCCACTGTCGTGGCAGCACAACGACTCGGTGTGCAAGCTATCGCTGTTCGAGCTGACGTATCAAAGCTTGCGGAAGCTCAAGCGTTAATAGAAGCAACCGAAGCTCGATTTCAACGCGTCGACTTGATGATCTGTAACGCTGGTGTTTGGGAAGGTGGTCCAGTGGATGAGATCTCGGAAGAGCTTTGGGATCGAACCATGGAGATAAACCTAAAGGGAACCTGGACCGCGTGTCGCGCGGCAATTCCCCTGATGAAGAGACAACGGTTTGGTCGGATCGTTATTGTTAGTTCGACTGCGGGCCAACGCGGTGAAGCAAACGTTTCGAACTATGCCGCGTCAAAAGGCGGGCAGATATCATTCACTAAATCCCTGGCGTCGGAACTTGCTGCGTTTGGCATCAACGTAAACTGCGTCGCACCTGGATGGGTTGATACGGACATGAACGACGAAGTGTTTGCCGACAGTGCGCGAATGACTTCAATCCTGAGTACGATACCTCTCGGCAAGGTCGCGACAGCGGATGAGATAGCTTGTCCCATCGTGTTTCTTTGTACTGACTGGGCACAACACATTACAGGCGAGGTCTTGAACGTTAACGGCGGGTCGGTACTTTGCGGGTAGCCTTTAACCAATCACTTTAAAAGCATTACTTCAAATCTAAATGAAGCAGCACCGAAAACAGGTAATCCTTGGCGTTGAGAAACTGATTCAAGATCCCGCCGCCCGGCTAGGTAATGCTCGTGTTGGTTTGGTTTGCAATCAGGCGTCTGTCGATCATGGCTTTCGTCACGTCGCGGATCTGTTCAACGAGCACCCAGACATCAAGCTAACGTCATTCTTTGGACCACAACACGGAATTCGCGGCGACGTCCAGGACAACATGATCGAAACCGAGCATGCCCGCGATCGAGAAACCGGTTTGCCTATCCACTCGCTCTACAGCGAAACGAGAGAGCCAACCGAGGCAATGCTGAAAGACGTGGATGTGATCGTCTTTGACATGCAGGACGTCGGCTGTCGCATCTACACCTTCGCCTACACCATGGCTAACTGCATGAGGGCAGCTAAGAAGTTTGGCAAGAAGGTAATTGTTTGCGATCGCCCGAACCCAATTAATGGCGTAGGAGTGGCCGGCAATGTTCTGGAAGAGCCATCGTTTGTGGGCCAGTTCCAAACTCCCACTCGACATGGAATGACATTAGGAGAGCTCGCTAAACTCTTCAATGAACACTTTAAGATCGGCTGTGAGCTTGAAGTGATTCCGATGGATGGTTGGGGCCGCGATCTTTGGCAAGACGAAACCGATGCTCCCTGGGTGCTGCCTTCACCAAACATACCTACGATTGATTCGGCAACAGTATTTCCAGGCACGGTCCATTTCGAGGGAACTCAACTGTCCGAAGGACGAGGTACAACGCGACCATTTGAACTCATCGGCGCTCCTTACATCATCCCTGAAGATTATGCGAAGAAGTTGAACAGCATTGGATTGCCTGGTGTCTACTTCCGCAGTTGTGCCTTTAGACCAACCTTTCAAAAACACGGCAACGTAACTTGTGGAGGTGCGCAGATCCACGTCACGAATCGCGAGAGTTTTGAACCCGTGGTTACCGGCGTCGCCATGGTTAAAGTAGCTTATGACATGTACACCGAAGACTTTCGGTGGAAAGAACCACCTTATGAATATGAGTACGAGCGCAATCCCTTCGATGTGATCGCCGGTACTACAAAGATGCGTGAAGCGATGGAGAAGGGGGATTCACTGGAAGAGATTCAGTCGAGCTGGACCACACCTCTGGAAGACTTTCGAAAAGTTCGAGAGGCATTCCTTCTTTACAGCTGACTTGGATCTTAACGTTTGAGTTGAAGAGTCGTGATGCCGACGATTAAGGTGAATTGTCAGTATATTCGAAGGACGATCACGCTGGCTCAAGTAATTCTTAAACCAGTGGGTGCGATGTTACGTATCAATAGCGAAGCTAAGGTAATACTTTGGGAATTCCCCGAGGTTTGGATTTGGAGGAAGTGATTGGCGAAAAGCGATAAAGCAAAAGCGGCGGATATTGAGAAGCCACCAGCGCAAGCCTGGGGAATGGGATTTCTCGGCTGGCTAGTTCCGGGTGCAGGTCATCTTGCGCAAGGTAAGCGCGTTCGTGCATTGGTATTGGGTGGTGCGATCTGGGTCTCTTTCATCGCCGGCCTGGCGATGGGAGGCCGCATGTTTAGTTTGAATCCGAGTGATCCAAACTCTTCAGTGCTGCTGCAGATTCCACCGATGATCGCGAATCTCGGTTCCGGTGTTCTCTATCTTATCTCGTGGGTAACGGGTTTGGGTTTTAACGACGATCCCATGCAGGCCGCTCGAGCCACACATGAATATGGCAACACATTCCTGTTGATTGCGGGCCTACTTAATTACCTGGTGATGTTAGACGCATTCGATATCGCAGCCGGGAGGAAGAATTGAGACACTTCCTGGTTATGTGTGCATTCGCCCTGCTCGCCGGAGTGGTGTTTGGGACAGTTGCGAAAGATAACTATCGTGAACGCGTGTTGTATGGCGCGAAGGTCTTTGCGGAGTTTGTCCTGATTGGATTGATCCTCAGTTGGATACTCTACTTTCTGCCGTTTTAGTCGATGGGAGTTGGCGCAAGAGCCGCTGAGATTCGGCGTTAGGTCGCTTTGCACAAAAAGTCCTTTTTTGACTTCCGGCTCCTGCGGCTTACCGAACCTTCGTATATGTTGATCGAGGCTATGCCTTAAAGATGGAACAGTTTAGGCATAGCCTGATATTTAGGTTGGAATAACGGTAAGCCGCAGGCTTACCGCAAGGGTGCGGCCGAGCCGTATCCAAAAGACTTCTTGTGCAAAGCGACGCCAGGTCTTTAGTCTTATGGAGATCTTTTGGTTCAGTTCGCGTGATGTCGTGGATCATTTTCCGAGATCAAACATAAGATCCACAAAAGCACACGAACGATATAAAGAAAGCTTCCACCTCGCGCACCGAACACAGGTTAATGTTTCACTCGAACGACATCTGCGAGCAAGTCCATGGCGCTTCTCGACACTGAAGCCTTAGTTCTCAGGACCTACAACCTTGCTGAAGCTGACAAGATAGTTGTTTGCCTCACCCGAAACGCCGGACTTATCCGCGCCGTCGCCAAGGGATCGAGGAAACTTAGGAACCGCTTCGGAGCCGCTCTCGAACCTTTCACACTTCTCAACGTTTCCTGCTATCAAAAGGAACATCAAGAACTAATCTCGCTTCGACAAGTTGAGATCTTAAAGTCACACTTTAGCTTGTTCGGAGATGCGGAGATCCTCACCGCTCTCGCATACATGGCCGACCTCGTCATTCAGTTTTCTCCTCCTTACCAACCAAACGAGAAACTCTTTCGAATGGTTAAAGCATGCCTTGAAGCAATTGCCGCAAACCCGGCTGATCTCAATGCAGTACTGCGTTACTTCGAAGTTTGGATCCTCAAGCTGGAGGGATTTCTTCCGGACCTTAGTCGCTGCGGTGAGTGCAATCGCAATCTTGAAGAAGGTGAGGCAGTGGTTGTTGGTTATGACTTGGCACTTCGTTGCGTGTCTTGCAACGAGGGACGCGGGTACTCACTTTCGAAGAAGCTTCACATTCGCTTGAGGGCCACACATAAAGTATCACCTCAAGTTTTCGCCGAAGAGTCGCGTGCCGTACCGGCAAGTATCCAACGGGAGATGGCGGAGTTCACACACCATCTGATTGGCCGAATCCTCGAGCGTTAGCCGGGCGTGCGCTTAACAGTTCAGTAAGTATGCCGACTATTCACTTGAGGTTCTTTTACTTACAATCCTCAATATGAAGTTCGGCCGCAGGCTCCTTGCCCTTTACATCATAGGCGCCGCTGTACCTTATATTCTGCTTTCTCTTGCACTCCTGACTGCTGTGTTGTTTGCCCAACAAGCCGGAAGGTTTGCTGAAATTGCCTTTTACGCACAGGTACCTGCTTCGTTACTGGTACAGATCGCTGTTGCGTTACTGCCCGGAGTCCTCGTCTTCACCATTCCCGCTGCCGTACTCGCCGGAATCATCATTGGCTACTCGCGTATGGGAAGCGACAGCGAGATTGTGGCCATGCGCGCCGCTGGTGTCGGCACCTGGACGCTACTTTGGCCAGTGCTGCTCATCGGAATTGTCGGCAGCGCTGCAGCCACCTACATTCACATGTACGAAGCCCCGCGCGCCGCACGGGACATTCGCAAAGCTGCGATTCAGGGCGCTTTGCGCAAGCTAGACTCTCCTGTCGAGCCGCGCACATTCACAACAGAGATTCCTGGTTTCATTCTCTACGTGCGCGAAGGAAACAAAGCGAACGGCACATGGGGTCGCGTGTTTATCTATCGGCAGGAAGCAAACGGCTCATTGGCGATCGTCACTGCGAGA
>DATBMP010000368.1:0-3058 GCA_036554845.1 Pyrinomonadaceae bacterium | reverse complement strand
TCTTCCAGCACACAATGCGGCGCGCCAATATGCCCGCAATCTGTTTGCAAACCACGGTAATCTTCTCGCCTTCGATCGTCAAAATGTTCTGCTCATTAACCAGACTGGCATTCTTGTCCGTCGCCATCAGGAACTTGCCCTTCGCATAGGTGATATCGGTGATTTGTCCGCTGATTGGTGCGCGATTGATATGCACGTCAAAAGGCGACAGGAAAATGCTGATCACTTTTGCTGAATCGGATTGTTCGCCATCCAAACGCTTTACCAAAGTAACTCGACCATCGGCTGGTGCTACAACTACGTCGGGATCGACTGGCACTTCCCTGCTGGGATCACGAAAGAAGTAAGCCATGAAAGCGGCGATCAGGAGGAACAGAATCCCGATGGGCCAAAAGCCGAAGATGAATGCGGCTGTCGCCAATAATGCTGGCACGAGAATAAATGGGATGCCGTCACTAACAATTCGCAAGATAGTTGGTAAATGCCTTTCTGAACTCTGAAAACTTTCCTCGCCTGTAACAAAGGGGACGCGTTATTGATTCCACGTCCCCTTCAAATCTCGACAAGTTGGAGATTTCTCTCCCTTGAATTAATGGCTCAGGCTTTGAGTTTTCTGGTATTGCGACATCATCGAATACATCTGATCTTTGAGCGCCAGTTTTTTCTTCTTCAAGGTAATCTCTTCCAGTTGTTCTTCGTCACTCGGATAGGCCAAAGAAGATAACTCACTTAATCGCTGTTCGTATTTAGTGTGTTCCCGGGCTAACTCTCTGAATTCGGGATCCCGATTCATCAATTCTTCCTTAAGCCTGTCCGTAGTTGTAATGTCCATAACGTGCTTGTCTCCTTTCAGACGATGAACTGGTAAGATTGATTTTGGGAGGTACCACCTGACTGACCCTCCAAGGAATGTTAGGCACGAAAAAATGGTAGCCCAATTGACACCTCGAATCAAGCATCATCCTTTCAGCTCCGCACTCATGACCAAAGCATCTTCGGGAGGTTCAGTGTAATAGTTGCGGCGATTGGCCACGGGATTAAAGCCACACTTCTTGTAAAGCGCTTGTGCCGCAACATTTGAGCTCCGCACCTCTAAAAACGCGGTCATTCCTCCCAATTCACGCCCCTCCTGCAATATCCGCGAAAGCAGGGCCGCACCGATTCCCCGCCGTCGAAAAGCGTCTCGAACTGCCACGTTATTGATGTGAAGCTCGCCGGCCGTGACCCTCGCCACGACGTATCCCGCCAGATTGTATGAGTCTGGATGCTCCAGCGGCCTTCTGAGCCTGGCCACCAGCATCAATGATCGGTTTCGGCTTTGCAGCTCAGCATAGTAAGCCGACCACCCCCAACGACTGAGTCCAGACTGCTCTTCGATCTCAACAACCTCGAGCAGATCATGCTCCGTCATTCGGGCGAGTTCGATATCGACCCACTCGGTCGTCTGCATCTGTTCACTTGTTGACGACATTGAGTTCAGCATCAGACGGTCGGACATAAATTGCCTGGAGAGAATCTGGAGTCAAAAGCCGGTTCGCCCGGTATTGATCGAGAGCGAGCACTGCTACGAACTGGGAAAGGTTCTTTTCAACCGGTGCGATGGTCCAATCGTGAAGTCGCGCGGCTGCTTCCTGTTCGATCAGCTGACGATGAATGTGTGCGCCTTCTCCAGACCAGAGTACGCTCCCCATCGCTCCGTATCGATCAAACAGTTTCGCGGGAGAAAGGTGAGCTGGTTCATCGAATTGCAACACTCTAGAGGGCACCGTGACTGAGAAAAGCTGCGCGAAAACCTCTCCGCGTCCCGCCGGCAACAGCGCGACGGTCACCGCAGATTCACCAGAGGCCAAGGCTACAGCTTCCAAAGTCGGCACCCCTACGCAAGATTTACCAAGTGTTGCCGCCAGCCCCTTCACTGTCGCTAAACCGATTCGCAAGCCGGTGAAACTCCCTGGTCCAACCGCTGCGGTAAACAGATCAACCGCAGAGATCGAAACATCAGCTTCACGAAGTAGATCCTCAACGTCGCTTAGCAGCGTGTTTGAATGGGAAGTGCCTGGATCACCAGCTCGACTGGCAATCAGTCGTGCACCGCTCGTCAGGCAGACGCTGCCACCGAGTGTCGCCGTTTCCAATGCGAGTATGAGGGGATCTGCTTGCATCTGCGGGACGTGATCGTCACGTGCTTTTAGGTGGCGCGATTATAGATTTTTCAGATCTCACCCGGCAACAAGACTGGTCTTGCCCCCTGCCGCCTTCAGTTTTTCTGGAGAAAAGCCCGGGTGTTGACCCAAGCCGAGGAAGGAAACTTAGCGGATCTTCATGGAAGGATCGCCGAACAAGATCCACGTCCGGCGAACGTCGATATCGGTAGTTGCGCCCTTCGCTATTCTGACCGCGTCACCGAGCGCAATCGATTCAGATCCGTAAATCAGGATGTAGAGCTGCCGCGCCATAGCATGTTGCCCATCGGGGATAGTCAGCCCCGAAGATGCAAACGCTGCGACCGAGCCACCGTTCGGTGCACCCATCAAGACTTCTGCCAGACCAGAAAGCGAAGGATCCTGAAACAGTCCATTTAGGCAATCCATCACTACCACAAACGAGAACGGAAGGCGGGTGGAGGCGTTGATGCAAGTGTTTGCCTCAACGGCGCTGTTGCGCGGTAGAGGTGCGTTAGTGAAAAAGTCAGCGGAGTTTGAGTTGGTGTTGGTGCAACCATTGCCGGCACGCAATGCCGCAGTCGTAGCAGATAAAGTCGTTGCGGCGGTTCCGTTGGCGCAGTCCGCGGTTCCGTAACCCACAAAGTCCACGACCCCTAAACCAAACGGGCATCCACTACCGGAAAGTGGCGTCGTCGAACTAACCAGAACCACTTTTCCTGCCGATGCATCGACATCGATTGTTCCAGTGGCGTCGGGAGCCGGTAAGTTCGTCGTTCCGCCTGCACCTTGAGCAAGCTGGACCAGGAAGTACTTGCCCGGTGCTATCACTACGTTTGGCAAGTTCAGAACTTGCCAACTCGTGCCATTCGCAGTCGAATACTGCAAGGACCAGC
>DATBMP010000357.1:0-8261 GCA_036554845.1 Pyrinomonadaceae bacterium | reverse complement strand
CCACGATAAGCGTCTTAGGCCGGTATTCCTCAGCAATCCGTTCCATCGTTCCCACCAAAGAACGCACTACCACACTTTGAAAACTCGCCGCGAGATCCTTAATTGCGGGTGACGGCTCATCACCATTCGCGACTGGCTTTAAACCACTTTCCTGCACATGTTTACTCACCGCTGTTTTCAGGCCGCTGAAACTGAAATCGGGCGAACCGTCTCCCATTCTCGGAATCGCGAACCGCACAGCCTTCGGATTACCTTCACGTGCAAGCTTCTCGATGATCGGACCACCGGGATAACCCAGTCCCAGTAGCTTCGCCACCTTGTCAAAAGCTTCACCAGCTGCGTCGTCTCGAGTGCGAGCAACAACCTTGTATTTACCTGGTTCGGGAATCTGAAACAGGTTCGTATGGCCACCAGAAACGACCAGGGCAAGTGCGGGATATTCGACCGGCGGGTTCTCGAATGCGACCGAGTAGATGTGCCCCTCGATGTGGTTTACGCCAACCAGCGGTTTCTGAAGTGCAAATGCCATTGCCTTTGCGTAAGAGACACCGACCAGCAGCGAACCCACGAGTCCTGGGCCAACCGTTACTGCGATGCCGTCGATGTCTTTAGGATCTACGGCAGCGCGTGTCAGAGCTTCATTGACGATGGGAACGATCTTGTCGAGGTGTTCGCGCGAGGCGAGCTCCGGCACTACGCCGCCAAAGCGCTTATGAGTATCGACCTGAGAGGCGATGACCGACGAGATGATCTCGTTTCCGTTGCGGATTACGGCTGCCGCAGTCTCATCACAAGAGGTTTCGATTCCAAGAACAAGCATGAAGGGATTCTAACTCTTTGGAGTGCGGTGGCAAGCGCAGCGCGACACCGCTTTGGATCGATTTGGAATTTGGAAATTGGAATTTGGAAATTGGATTTTGGAACTTGGAATTGTCAGTGGTGCGTGGATTTGAGATTTTTACAAGAAATTGGAACGTGGAATTGTCGTGTGGGTCAGTAATCACTCTCTTAATTGACCTACTGACCACTGATCATCACTCTCCAGGTTTTCAAGATCTCTTCGGCACAGGAGCACTGACATTTCCAAATTCCAAATTCCAAATTCCAAATTCCAAATCCGCAATCCGCAATCCGACTCGTTACCGATTTCTAGTCACTCAAAGAAGCTCAATGACGAATCGCCTTGCTTCAAAACACGGCGGAGATGAAGGTTTCCAATCTCCTCGGGTAAATGGTTCTTGTGATGATGCTCCACTACCAACAATCCGCCTTCGGCAAGCAGGTTGCCTTTCTGCTCTCCAAACAGGTTAAGCACTCCCAAATAGTCAGATGCATAAGGAGGATCAAAGAAGACCAGATCCCAGGGCGCTTCAACACGTGATCGCTTTTGACGTGCGGTTGGCCGGCGCAGGAATTCGCCAGCCTCAGCCATTACGACTTCGGTCTGATCTTCCGGCACGCCGAACTGGTCCAGATTTGTTTCAATCAGGCCGCACATCTTGCGCGAGCGGTCCACGAAAGTCACATGGCGCGCCCCTCGCGATAGAGCTTCAATTCCTACTGCTCCCGATCCCGCGCAGAGATCCAGAAAACGAGACTCTTCAATTCGAGGCGCAATCACATTGAAAAGCGTCTCTCGCAATCGATCGGACGTTGGTCGGACCTGCAAAGACGGTGGACTCTTCAAATTTCGGCCGCGGTATTTTCCAGCGATGATTCGCATGTGAAATTGTTTATCGACCGTGTTGTCCTAATTTGTGCCCGCCCGCTCCCGCTATTAACAACTAAGCGATGACAATTTGTTATGGGCAGCAGCTGGCGGCCACGGAGTGCCGCCCTACAAACTATGGGAAAGAGTAAGCACTTTACCCAACGCGGGCGAAGCCAAAGCGCGGATCTGCTTGCACACGTTCGATCATGGTTCTTGTATCCGCAGCCTTTTCGCGTTTCGTGAGATACAACTGGGCTTCGTTTCGCGCCTTTTCGAGAATGCGTTGATCTCGTACCAGATTACCGATGCGAAACTCCGGCAGACCCGACTGTTTTGTTCCCAATAGATCGCCGGCGCCCCGAATCTCCAGGTCACGCTCGGCAATGATGAACCCGTCACTCGTCTGGGCCATGATTCCCAGCCGTTCGGCCGCCACGCTCGTCTGCTTGTCAGAAGTCAATAACAGGCAGTAACTCTTCTTCGCTCCCCGACCCACACGACCGCGAAGCTGATGAAGCTGGGAAAGACCGAATCGCTCTGCATGTTCAACGACCATCACCGAGGCATTCGGCACATCAACTCCGACCTCGATCACTGTAGTGGAGACAAGGATCTGAATTTCGCCGGCCACAAATCGTCGCATCACGTGTTCTTTGTCCAACGGCTTCATCTTTCCGTGGACCAGTCCCACGGTGGATTTAGGAAAGACTTTGTCGCGCAGATATTCAAAACGGCGTGTGGCATCTTTCAAATCAATCTTTTCGGACTCTTCAACCAATGGGTAGACGACATAGACCTGCCGTCCCTCCTTTAGTTCTTTGGCAATCAGTTGTTTGACTTCCTGTCTGTCGTCCGCCGTATCGGCAAAAACACGCGTTTCGACTGGCGTACGACCAGGTGGCAACTCATCAATCACCGAGACATCGAGATCGCCATAGACAGTCATCGCAAGCGAGCGCGGGATCGGCGTTGCGGTCATCACCAGCACATCCGGATTCAGACCACGCGACCTCAGTTCTTGTCGCTGGACCACGCCGAACCGATGCTGTTCATCAATGACCGCAAGACCGAGCCGGTTGAATTTCACGCCCTCCTGGATCAATGCGTGTGTGCCGATAACAGCGTCAATCTCTCCTGCGGCGAGGTCCGATTGCAGCTTTCGTTTCTCTGCTGCGCGGATAGAACCGGTCAGCAACTCGACCCGGTATGGAGTCTTTGCCAAAACACGTTTGATATTCCGAGCATGCTGTTCAGCAAGGATCTCAGTTGGCACCATCAGTGCGGTTTGAAACTCGTTCTCCATCGCGGCGAGCATCGCTATCAAAGCCACGACGGTCTTGCCGCTCCCGACATCACCCTGAAGTAGCCGATTCATAGGGGCATCAGACTTGAGGTCAGCAAAGATCTCGCGCACAACACGGCGCTGAGCTGCGGTTAGTCTGAATGGAAGCACCGCTGCAATCGCGTCTTTCACCTGAGAGTCGATGCGTATCTTTACTCCCTTGGATTCTTTTACTCGCTGGCCGCGTTTCAACTGCAAGCCGAACGACAACCAGAAAAAGTCTTCGAAGATCAAACGCAGATGCGCAGGGCTGCGAGATTGCGCATAAGAATTCAAGTCAGCTTTCTCAGGAGGAAAATGAATCTCACGCAGGGCCTGTGAGCGGCCAATCAATCGTTGTCTTTTGAGGAGATCCGGCGGCAGGGTATCGGGAATGGAATCGTCCGGGAGTTGCGCCAGAATGTCATGGATGATTTCTCGAATGCGTTTGGATGGAAAATCACCAAGCTTTCGATAAACCGGAACCCGGCGCCCTACATGGATCGCGGTGAGCGTCGGATCGTAACTATCGTCATCATCTAATTGATCGTCTTCGTTTGCTGCTTCGTTGTTAGTTGATCCGTTCGTTCCGTTCACCATCGGTAACATCTCGAGCTCATCAGCCGGCTTATGCAGCCGCAGTGAAAGAGTTGCCCTTCGTGAGTCCCACTCCCATCTGCCAAAAGTGATGAAGCGAGAACCACGAGTGAACCTCTTCATGTAGTAGTTGACGATGTCGCGTGCGTGAGTGCCTGAGACGAACCACCAGACAACCACAGGTTTGCCTGTACTCCCGGCGTCGGTCGCGCTTACTTCAAAGATGAAGAGTCTTGATCTTCCAATCGATCGTTTGTTTCTGACTCCGTAACCACCCGCAACCTTCGTGAAGAGTTCAAGCGAAGCTTCCTGTCCGGGTTGCAGGTCCTTAATCTGGGTGACGTTTGACCGGTCTTCATATCGCATCGGTAAGTAATACAGAACGTCTTCCACTACGGCGCCCCCTTTGCGCGGACCGTTGGCCTTTGCCAGTGCTGCCGATAAGCGTTGCGACAAAGTTTGGCCCAGCCGCGCAATTCGAAAACGATAGAGCTCACTAACTGGAGTATCGAGGTTGAGGGAGGCAGGCATGGACAAGGATCATAGCATAGGGTTTTGACGCTCCCCCGGTGACACTACGGCACTCGTGAAGCAGTTTCCTTGCCAGTTTTTTGGTATCTCGAAAGGTCGAAGCTCTTTAGATCAAATTGCCAGTTGAGGAACAGTTACTGATCATTTAACGTTTACTCGACAAGAGGCTGTGCAACTCTGATTTGAGACAGGTGAGCTTTATGAACCGCTTAGAATCCATGGCCGAGAAGATGCTTCGCGAAGCGATCGAAGCAGGCGAGTTTGACAACCTACCCGGCAAGGGCCAGCCGATTGATCTCAGCGAGAACCCATTTGAAGACCCCGATATGCGGACCGTTCATCGATTATTACGCAATGCTGGGTTTGCTCCTGCATGGATAGAAGAGCGGAAGGACATTGATGCGTCGTCGCAGAGCGGTCGTGAGAAGCTGGCACGCGCGTGGCAGCTCTATGGACTACCAACCGAAGCGAACCACCCGGACTGGATTAGGAATGAGCAGGAGTTTCGCGAATTGACAGCGTCGCTCAACGAGAGAATCAAGTTGTACAACCTGAAGGCGCCGTCAGTAGCTTTTCATCGAAAACGAATCGATACGGAAGCAATCATTCAAGTTATAAAGAGTGAAGGGAAGAACAGTGAGTCATAAGATGAACCCAGGGACAAACGAGGTTTGGGAGATGGAGTCGTCGGAACCTATCAGTCAACAAACACGCGAGCGCCTCCGTCTGGTGCGCACGGCACTGATCCGTTTACATAAAGTGCTATTGGGATTCCAACGTCAGGCGTGGGAGAAAGAAGGCGGACGAATCGGGAACAGTTACGAGTTTCTAAATATCGTGATGCACGACGCGGCCTTCGCATGGTTGCACCGCCTATCGGAATTGATTGTTCAGATTGATGAATTGTTGGACTCGAGAGAGGAGGTGAGGGAGAACAATGCGTTAGGGTTGATCGAGCAAGCTAAGTTTCTGTTGGTACCCGCTGAATTCGGCGATGACTTTCAGACCAGGTATTTTACGGCTTTGCAGGAATCACCAGATGTGGTTCTGGCCCATTCGGAAGTGGTTCCACTTTTTGGAAAACGAAACGATAGAGTTCATTAGTTAGTGGTGAGTTCTGGTCTTGGGTCTTTGGTCTTGGAACGCTCCGAGATATGACACCATAAGGTCAGTTCTCAAAAACCAAGACCCAAGATTAAAACCCACGACCAAAACCCAAAGCCCCAGGACCAAAGCCCAAAGCCCCAAGACCATTGACCAGCTTACGTCGTTGTCGCTTCTACTTTCGCGCAGTGCTGGTCAAACGCCTGCGTTAGCTCGTGAGCGATTTGATAAGCGTCCCGTCCCTCGATCTGGTGTCGTTCCATCATGAACACCAGCTCCCCATCTTTCAGCAGCGCAATCGAAGGTGATGATGGGCGGTAGCCCTTGAAGTAAGTACGCGCTTGATCCGTTGCTTCAATGTCTGCTCCAGCAAAAACTGTCGCCAGGATTTCGGGTTTGGATTCGTGTTGCAGTGCGAGCGCCACACCAGGACGTGCCTTTCCTGCTGCGCAACCGCAGATGGAATTAACTACAACCATTACAGTGCCGGATGCATTCTTGATCGTCGAATCCACTAGTTCCGGAGTCTTCAGTTCTTGAAAGCCAAGGCGCGTCAACTCCTCGCGCATAGGTTTGATCATCAGTTCTGGATAAGGCATCTAATGTTTCTCCTTGTTCTCGTCTATCGATTATTAAAGTGATTCTAGCACGGTGGTCGTACGTTTAGAGTTCAGCTCGACCGTGGGGACGCGCGTTTAGGATTCAACTTCAGTTTAGACCGACCACAACTGAACTTTGAACTCAGAAAGCTTCAACTGTAATCGTGCGCGGCGAGTCCCCGGTTCCCTCGATCGAAATTCGCGTCACATTCCCCGGCAACGGATACCCGCCCATCCGTTCGGCCCACTCGATCACAATCACAGCCTTCTCATCCATCAACAATTCATCGAGGTCCACTGCATGTGCTGCTGAAGGACCCTCAGGGAGGCGGTAAAGGTCGATGTGAAAAAGCGGCAATCGCCCTTCGTAGGGATTCACCAACGTGAAGGAAGGACTCGTAACTTCTTCCGGATCGATTCCCAATCCGGCCGCCACGCCTTTCGCGAACATCGTCTTTCCTGCGCCAAGCGGTCCTCTCAATTGAAGAATCTCTCCACCGGCTAACTGCTCACCCAATTTCAAGCCCAGCTCGAATGTTTCTACCGCGGTTTTAGTCACCCACGAGCCGTTTATGAGGGTGGTTGTTTCCGGACTAGTCATAAAGTTTCCCAAATTGGTTGTGCGGCACCTCACCTTCGGAATCCAGTGACAAGACAGCGGAGCTCAGATGATCTCGAATGTCCGACGCGACCATTGTTCGCATACCGATCTGTTTGGCAGCAATGTCGCCGGCAAGTCCACCAATGTAAACCGCAGCGATAGTTGTCTCGAGTTCATCAGCATCAACTCCAAGTGTTCCACGCGCTTGTGCCTGAAATCCGGCGATGATTCCGGTCAACGTGTCGCCTGCACCGGCAGTGCCCAGTCCAGCGTTTCCAGTTGAATTAACGAAGACGCGGCCATCAGGGGAGCCAATCAAGGTACGCGAGCCCTTTAACACCAGAATCACATTATGTTCGCGAGCAAAGCCGCGCACGGCAGCGACGCGATTGGAAAGGGAGTCTTTATCTGTCTTGCCTATCAAGCGCAGCATCTCGCCCGGATGCGGAGTCAGAATTATCGGAGCTTCACTTGAACCGCGAAGTTCTGAGGGCCATGGCGCCAGACAATTTAAACCGTCGGCATCGATTACCACTGGGGTGGTTCTTCGCTCCACAATTTGTCTTACAAAAGTTCGAGTTCGTTCGTCCTCAGCTGAAAGACCTGGTCCAATTGCCACCACCGTCGCTTTCTCGCTCAACTTCATTACGTGATCGATGGCCGAGTCACTCACCGCGCCACGATCTGTCTCAGCCAGCGCGGTGGTCATTACCTCTGGCATGACCTGGGCCACAACTGATGATTGGGCTGAAGCTGGAGTTGCTATTGTCACCAGACCAGCGCCGGATTTGATCGCAGCATTTCCTGAGAGCACAGCCGCACCGGTGTAACCACGAGATCCAGCAATCAAAAGAACATGGCCGTGGGTGTTCTTGTATGACTCGGCCGTGTATCTCGTCTGTTTCAACCAGCGCCGTACGTCATCCGCACCGGTGAGAAACAGTTGTGGATTTGCGGCTTCGATAAGTGCTGCGGGTGAACCGATGTGCGCTATTTCGAGCTCGCCACAAAGATGCGATGCGGGTGGGAGGACGTTCGCGGGTTTTGGCGCCGTCAGGGTGATCGTCAGGTCTGCTTCAACGGCTTCACCAATCGGAGTTGCGAGATCGGCATTCAGTCCTGAAGGGATATCGATTGAGACAATAAGAGGCCGCTTCCCAGAAGATCGATCGCGAGCACGCGTGATGAGTGAGAGGTGTTGGACCACCTGGAGGAACAGACCTTCAAGCGGACGGGTCAACCCTGTTCCGAACAAGGCATCGACAATGCAGTCATAGGTTCGACGCGGCCGGGCAATCTCTTCCCAGGCACTGATGGTGTCGCATTCAAGAAAGCTAAGCGGTCCCGGGCGGTCTGTGGAACCGGCGGCAAAACTGCCCAGGCTTCTAACGATCTCAAAGTTTGCTCGGGCGTCACCCTTGGTGCTTTCAATCTTCCCAAAGAGGACCACATCTGTATGGACCCCTACATTGGCCAGCACTCGCGCTAATGCCGCGCCGTCGCCTCCGTTGTTTCCAGGGCCGCAAAGAATGCGGATCTTTTTGTCAGGCAAGTCATCGGGAAAACGCGCCGCGATTGCTCGGAAGCAGCTGTTTGCCGCGGACTCCATGAGGAGGAGGGACGGGACGGCGTACTCCTCGGCCGTCAAGCGGTCGATCTTCCTCATCTGTTCTGCGGTAATGATGGGGAGCATGTTTGGCCGGATGATACGG
The DNA here is from genome assembly GCA_036554845.1 of Pyrinomonadaceae bacterium. Classification (GTDB taxonomy): domain Bacteria; phylum Acidobacteriota; class Blastocatellia; order Pyrinomonadales; family Pyrinomonadaceae; genus PSRF01. The sequence goes on along the minus strand of DATBMP010000357.1, from coordinate 85 downwards.
ATCATTCGGAGGAAGGGTCAAACTCCATTAGAAACAGGGGCGGCAATTCTGGAAATCAGACACAAAAAAAGGGCGGTTGCCACTG
>DATBMP010000356.1:0-3976 GCA_036554845.1 Pyrinomonadaceae bacterium | reverse complement strand
CCCTCGCGATTATACTCTCGTTTAAAGGCTAGAAGATCGGTGAACAAACAGACTCCGAGCTATGTCAAACCGGGGATTGGATGCGTTTAATTGCGAAACGGTTGACGGGTAAATTACGGGCCTCTAAGATGTTTTTCGTCCCCTAATCGCTTTCAAGGTGGGACCATCCGAAACCTTGGATGTGCCGCCCCCAGCAGCCACACAGGATCCAAATCCCTTATGAAGTCAGCTTCGTTCGTGAAACGCTTAGCAAAAACGGCATGCGTGTGCCTGCTGCTCTCTTCGACCGGTCAGGCCCTTTCCAACCAGGCCCAGATAACGGCCGAGCCCCAACGTGAAAAACTGCTCAATGGTTTAAAGGTACTTATCTGGTCCCAGCCGGGGACGCAGGACGTACTTATCAAGCTTCGTATCCATAGTGGAGCGGCGTTCGATCTCGCCGGGAAGGCTGGTGAGATGGCGCTATTGGGTGACATCCTTTTTCCCGATCCAGCGACTCGCGAATATTTCACCGACCAGATGCAAGGACGACTCAATGTCGTTACCGATTACGATTCAATAACGATCACCATGCAGGGGAAGGCGAACGAGTTTGAAAGGATTATCGAGATACTGCGGAATGCAATCGTTAGCACTCAATTGACTCCGGAAGTGGTAGCCAGCGTTCGCGATGCGCGAATCAAAATAGTCAAAGGCATGACGATCTCCCCAGCCATCCTGGCCGATCGCGCAATTGCTGCACGTCTGTTTGGCGACTTTCCTTATGGGTCACCGCATGCAGGCACACCGGAATCGATTGGCAGAGTGGAACGAGCAGACTTGATGTTGGCACGAGATCGTTTTCTCAATCCGAATAATGCGACGTTGACCATTAGTGGCGGCGTTCAATCAAGCCGCGTGATGAGAACTCTTCGCCAATTGATGGGGATCTGGAGAAAGAGCGAGCAGGTGGTGCCTTCCACTTTTAGACAACCCCAGCCACCAGACCAGCGCACCTTGATAGTCAACGCGCCAGGCGACGACAACGTTGAACTGAGAATTGCTACCCGGGGGTTGGCCCGATCAGATCGAAACGCCGCGGCCGCATTGGTATTAGCCAACATTGCGCGTAGCCGCTGGGAAAAGCTGGTGCCCGAACTCGGTCGCAATCCGATGTTTGTTCGTCATGAGGCACGTGTGCTGCCGGGGATCTTCGTTATGGGAGCAACTGTGAAAAGCGATCAGACAGCTAAGACGTTTGCGGCAGCCAAGGAGGTTTTGAAATCTCTAGTGACCACTCCGGCGACGGCCACGGAACTAGACGGGGCAAAGAGTGAAGTGCTGGTGATGTTGAATAATGCGATGGCAAAACAAGATGGACTTGCCGAGGCTTGGTTGGATCTGGACACGTACAAGCTAAGCTCGATCCCAGATCAGATCATGACGTTACAAAATTTGTCACCTTCTGATCTACAGCGCACTGCTCGCCAACTTTTTGAAACCGGGATGATGGCTTCAGTAGCAGTTGGAAACGCGGAATTAGTGAAAAACCTGCTCGAGCGCGAGACGCAAGTCGAACTCCTCGGCGCGAGTAAGCCTGATATAAAACAACCTGAAACTGCTCCAGCAACAAAACCATCTAGTCGGCCTGACTAATTACAAAGCTTTCGCAATCCGCTTGCAACCATACCTACATCAAGTTTCGGTTAACTGTGCCTGACGAGATAACTGCAGCCGCAAACGAGCATGCACATCGCGTCCGCGAAATGTTCGCGAAGATCGCTGCTCGATACGACGTGCTCAATCACTTCTTGTCGGGTAACGTTGATAAGAGATGGAGACGCCGAGTGGCGACGGAAGTTGGTGGTTATCTACCAACTACCGATGCGCGAGTGTTAGACGTTGCATGCGGTACAGGTGATCTTTCGCTAACGCTGTTTGAAACAACCGGGGCAAGCATAATCGGCAGTGACTTCTGCCGGCCGATGCTGGAGATCGCTGCTCGCAAGGCGGCAATTAAGGTAAAGGGCGCGATTCCATTTATCGAGGGTGATGCTTTGAGGCTTCCCTTCTCTGAGGGATCCTTCGACGCCGCAACCATTGCTTTCGGCTTGAGAAACCTGGCCGATGTGGGAAGAGGCCTTGAGGAGATGTATCGAGTACTGCGACCGGGGGGCTTTATAGCAGTACTGGAATTCTCGCGGCCTGTCGTTCCAGGGTTCAGATTATTGTTTCAGGTGTACTTCACCAAGCTGCTTCCGCTGGTAGGCGGCTTAGTTAGCGGATCTCGACGCGCCTATGAATATCTTCCAAATTCAGTTTCGAAGTTTTTGAACCAGGAAGAACTGGTTGCGCTGATGCGCCAAGTCGGGTTCAGCCAAGTTACTTACCAGAACTTTACTGGAGGCATAGCAGCGTTACATATGGGCCAGAAGCCCAGGTAGGTTTTTGAAGGATTGGTTGCAACTATCTAATACTTGCAGCCATAAGAACGTAGTCCGGGGTTGACCTCGTGAGCGTGCGGTTGTCGGGGCCGTGCACCCATTCCGGTTCGATCGCGGGCTACGTTCTTTCTTTTGTCAATTGGTTAGCTGTCAGTAGCACGTTGCAGTAATTCTTAAATTCATAGTGTGAAGTTTTGAGTCTGCAGGATCGGCTAAGCGGTCCGAGTATCCAGGAATCTTACCCAAGTATTACCTGACCACGGACCACCGGCCACGGACAACTGACCTCCCTCCGTGTGCTATCATCCCGCCGAATTTTCTAATCCTTTCTTCATTGCTCGGGAAACACGCCCAGGGTGCGTTCAACTCTCAAGTACAAGCTCCTCGGAGGACTGCATCGACTAGCAATCTTGCTGCTCGTAGTCTGGACCGTGGTGTCTTTGGTTACGCTACTGATTGAATTGGTACCAGGCGATCCAGCGGTCGCTGTCCTTGGTGAACAAGCAACACCCGAACAGTTTGAACAGTTTCGACTCAAACATGGGTTGGATCGACCGCCCTTCTTCTTCTCCCTTCCTCGAGACGCCAACGGCGCAAGACACTTTCAGTGGCATGGAGCGGACAATCGTTATACGGACTACTGGAGCGGGATATTTAAAGGAGACATGGGTCTCTCCTTTCGCACTGACAAACCAGTAATCGACTTAATCCTTGAGCGATATCCAGCGACGATTGAACTCGCGATAGTCTCGTTGCTGATTGCCGTAGTGATTGCCATACCCTTAGGTGTTGTCGCGGGTAGTCATCGAGGAACATGGATCGACAATCTCGCATCTGTCATCGCGTTAATTGGAATCAGTTTGCCAAGTTTCGTGATCGGCCCAATGCTGGTCTATCTCTTTGCGGTGAAACTCGGTTGGCTGGCCCCCTCGGGACGATTTCACTGGACTGACATCATCCTTCCCGCTTTCACTCTCGGCGCTGCGCTCTCCGCAATCCTGACTCGCATGGTGCGTTCTTCGGTGATCGAAGAGTTGGGGGAGGACTATGTTCGTACAGCGCGTGCTAAAGGATTAAGCGAGAGGAAGGTGATCTACAAGCACGTGCTGAAGAACGGGCTGATTCCAGTCGTAACGATCTTAGGTTTGCAACTCGGCGTGTTACTCGCAGGCGCAATCATCACGGAAAAAATTTTTGGGTGGCCGGGTCTCGGTTTACTACTAGTTGAAGACGGGATCGGCAAAAGGGATTACCGTGTGGTCCAGGGCTGCGTGCTGGTGATCAGTTTGACTTATATCGTCGCCAATACACTTACCGATATGGTTTATCGATGGCTTGATCCGCGGATAAGAGTTAATTAGTTGTCGGTGGTCAGTGGCAGTTGTCAGTTGTCGGTGGTCAGGGGTCAGTTGTCAGTGGTCAGTGGCAGTTGTCGGTGGTCAGTGGCAGTTGTCGGTGGTCAGGGGTCAGTTGTCAGTGGTCCAGGGCCAGTTGTTCAGTTGTGTGGTCAGCTGTGCGGAAGGCGGCTTTGCCGCATCCCTTGCGGTAAGGCT
>DATBMP010000213.1:0-8324 GCA_036554845.1 Pyrinomonadaceae bacterium | reverse complement strand
CGCTGCGTTCCATAACCAAAGTGTCCGATCTGTGCCTTCACTTTGCCGATCTGCATTTGGACCAGGTAACTGGCCAGATCAACTTTGGGGGCTTCATTTCCCAAAGTACTGAAGCGCAGCGCTTCCTGTCGAAAGCTCGAGCCGGCAAAGTCGAACGAGGTTTGCGAACTGAAGATGCGATAAGTAACGTCGCTCTTAAGCGAAGCCTGCATGGTGAGATCTGCAAAGGTGGCCCGGTCATCAGCGGGAAAGGGAACCGGGAAGGTTGATTGCGCGGGCTGCGACTTGAGACCGATGTTCAGCGAAGGCAACCACGTCATCTTGCCTTTCTTGTTGTCAGGTGCCGGTGCTGAGCTCTCCTGTTCAGCGTTTGGACGACCAGAAGGTGTTGAGCCGAGGAAGCTTGTTTTGACGAACTTTACCGCCGTGTCTTCAGTGCTTGGATTACTCTCTTTCGCGACCCGCAAAGGAAAGCGAGCGAGCTCTTTCCACTGGTCCTCTTTAAACACCAGATAGACTGTAAGCTCCGACTGGCCCAAGGGCAGTGGCCACTGTTGAGCGTTGTATCGAAGACGCAATTTGTCTCTCGTGAACAAGCTCGAGACATCAGTTGTGTTTATGAAGATGGCGATGCGCGATTCAGAGTCTTGCAAAGGACGACTTATTATTACTTCGATTCGTTCGTTAGGTTTGACTGATTTTAAAGTGATGAAGTTTGCCGTTACTGAGAGTTCTGACGACGACTGTGATGTGCTGGCGAAGACACTTGTCAGCGAGATCACATCACTGCACATCATGAATAGTAGAAAGACGGTCTTCATTGCTTCGTCCCACACTCCGAAATTTCAGTAAGTCCACTTCTGCTTTGCCGCATCCCTTGCGGTAAGCCTCAGGCTTACCGTTTAGACAGTAGGTGAGGTCAAAAGCTGCGCCTCTACGCTGGGCAACATCTGAGGCAGAGCCACCACTTGAGAGCTCGTCGGTAAGCCGTAGGCTTACCGCAAGGGATGTGGCAAAGCCGAGTTCGCTAGCTAAGAAGATCGTGGTGTCAGTAATTCCGTCGATTGTTGGCTTGGTTAATTGCTGCTTCGACGATTGCGCCGTTTGTGTTCACCTCGACAGTGAACGGTGGATCCTCAAAGAAGAAACCGGTGTCGTTCGGTGAAATGTGACAACCTTGTCGATTGAAGAAAGTGCGCACTCGCACCGTTGAATTCTGACGGTTGAAAGTGAAGTTTCTTGTTTCGCCGGGATTGAGACCGGGGACAGTCTCGGTGGCAAGAACGGCAGTTCCCGATCTCAACTGCGAAGCAAACGCCGTGTTGATGTCGGCCGTGCCAACATTCGACACGCCCCACTCCAGCGGAGGTATCGTAATGGTCCGCGCACCGTTCTGGTTGAGTGGCAATCCATTGCACCAACGATCTTCCACTCGCAGCATGGTGAGGCCGTTGATCTCGAAGGGCGCAAAGTTGGTCAGGCGACGAAACACGTTGAGCATGTTGGCCCGCGGCGCCACGTCAACGAATGTGTTGGGAGTGCCGCCCCCACCGCTAACAATTGGTGGAATGAAAGTCCCGCCTGATTGCGTGCCGCCGCCGAATTGGATATTGCGGTTTGTCCCGCCTGTGTAGCTAAATTTCGAACTGGTAGAAGAGCGCATGTCCTGAGACGAAAGCGCGGCGTCGTAGACCAGAAGTGGTCCCTGACCGGAACCGCTAAACTCGATCTCAATTGTGCAGCTTGTTGCTGTCGCGCCGGGCAGCACCCTTACGCTACGGAAAGTGCTTTCCTGACGAACGGCTACACTGTCGAGTCTCGTCCCAGTCAATACAAGGATGACTCTTTCATTTAGCGGGAGACCGGTTGGCGCGACCAGTTGCGTCGCTGGTCCACCACCGGGGCGAAATCCTAACGGTCGGCGATACTGAACGTCGGTGATGTTGCCTTTGCGAACCACGCGGACTCGGAAGGTGTCGGGGCCATTTGTTTCGATTGCGTAGCGCATCCGCACGGTCCGCTCGCCAGGAGCCGCATTATCAGCAACATCAAACCGCACGATGATCGAAGAACCGGAACCGTGTTTGCGGGTTCCATAGCTGACGGAAACACCTGAGCCGGTGATCTCTACGCCGGTGGAAGTGTCAACAAAGCCGCCCACTACTTCGAAGCTGTGCTGTTCGCCCTGGGCGATAAATTGCACGACATCTTTATTGCAACCAATAAAGCAGGTGAGCGAGCCTTTGATGGTATTGATCGTCGCCATCGCGGAACTGCTGATGCCGAGAACGACTGATAGCAAGAGCGCGATTCTGAATGCCGCTGAGGCCGAACCGTGCCGGATTGATGTTCGCAGTCCACAAGACCTGTTATTCATCTGAGTACTCCTTGTTTCTTGGGTTAAAACGTTTCCGAAATTGCCGCCATCCAAAGGCTCGTTGAAAACTTTGAAGGCGTTTGCCCTCCTTCAAACTTAGAAAGGGCAACCATCGTTCGGCTTCGCGCCGGCAACCGATGTTTCGGCTTCGCCGCCGGATGTGAGGCGGTGGTTCAGCCCCGCCGTTGAAGTTCATGAAGTTGATCGGGCTGACTCGCATCGTTTCGGCTTCGCCGCCGGATGTGAGGCGGTGGCTCTGCCCCGCCGTTAAAGTTCATTAACTTGATCGGGCTCTGCCCCTGGTCCGGGCTTTGCCCCACTAAGGGCGTAGCCCCATTTTCAAAAGCTAGCTCTCCGGCGGGGCAGAGCCACCGCCTCACATCCGGCGGCAAAGCCGAGATCAAACAATTCCTTCTTAGGACAGCATGACCGCTGGAAGATCTTTCTTTCGATCTAACCAGCGACTATGCACAGCGCCTGTAGCCCAAGCCACTCGCTGTAACAGAGAGCTGTCGCCGCCTCTTTCAGGAAGAAGGGAAAGCCGGAAGCGAGGTTCTCAGTTCCAGCCAAACATCTGGCGTAGATTCGATCAGCACCTTCCTGGCACTCAGCGATGTCGTCTTCAAGATCCAGGTAGTTCGTGAGTCGTCCGCCAACGTATCCAATCACGGCACACACAACGGCAGTGGCGATGATGATCAGGATCACTGTTCCCGGGCCGGGAGCCATCGTGGTTTCTGGTGTGACATGAGGTTCGGGCGCTTTGCTAAAGCGGACTCGTGTGAATTTCAACTCATTCTGGTCGTCGCGGGTCGAGGATCTTATCTGGGCAGCCTTCTGAAGTTTCTCGCCTGCGTCTTTCAAGCGTTGGGCCACGCGGCGCAACGTCGTGGCATCCGTTTCGGCGCTCTGCTGCAAGCGCGACCTCAGTGCTTCTGCGCCCGCAAGTTTGAGTACGTTCTTTGGATCCGCTTCAAGTTCTTTTATTAACGAGTCGGCAGATCTTGCGTCAGTCGCTCTTCGCTTCACTGCGGCGATGAGGGTCGCGTCACTCAACGATGCAGCTACAAGTTTCGAGCGGTGCAACTTCAGATTGGGACGCTCGCGCTCGAGAATCGCGAGCGCCCTCTTTAAGTCTTCGCCGGTGTCGAGCTTCATGGTTGTGATTGAAGCAACGGCGCTAAGCGCGCGGTTGAAAAGCGCAGCCTCACTGCGAAACTGAGACTCACTCTTTACCTCAACACGTGCCGTAGCCAGCGAAGCGGAAACCCGAAGCGCCGGATAAAGGAGTAAGCTGGAACACAGTGCCATGACAGTTCCGGCTCGGAGCATCACTGAACTGGTTTTCATCTTTAGTTACTCCCTAGTCTTTTAATTGGGCCATTGCATCTAAGAAGCGAATAAGCAAGCAGCTGCCCTGACAAGCCAGTCGCTTTCGCACAAGGCAAGGGCAGCAGCGCAAAACGGATTAAGAAGCCCACCCAAACCACAATCGATTTCGGACACGCACCGGTCAAATCGCTCATCGTTTCTTTGGTTACAGGCTTCGACTGCGTCTTGGCCCTCGTCGGTCGTAGCGTTGCTGATCAGGGCCGAACCGTAGGCGATAGCCATGATGACCACCGCAGTTACAGCAAGTGCGATAATTGTTGCGCTTACCGGATCGATAGGGGCTGGCGTACTTTCGGTGAAATTAGCCCGGATGACTTTGAATTCCTGCTCTTCACCAAACGGTGCAACGCTACTTCTTGGCGCACTGGCTTTGATTTTTTCTCCAGCAGCCTTCAAGTGTTCCGCCGCCCTGCGCAGGGTTGCAGCGTCCGCCTCGTCGCTACGTCGCATTCGCGATTGGAGTGTCTGCACGCCATCCAACCTTAGAACCGCCTGTCGATCAGCATTGAGCTGCTTGACAAACGACTCAGCAGCCGATTTGTCTGGTGCCTTCTTCTTGACCGCGTTGGCGAAGGCCGGATCACTGAGAGCGAGTGCAATGAGTTTCGAACGATGAAACTTAAGGTTCGGACGTTCGCGCTTGAGTACATCGAACGCTTTCTGAAATTCAGCCGTGTTATCGAGCCTCATCGAAGCAATACTGCCGATCGCACGAATCGCAGCGTCATAGCGTGCGGCCTCGCTTCTGAACTGAGACTCGCTCTTGATTTCCGGAGCGACGCTGATAGCTGCTGATGCTGAAGAGAGCTGCAAGGGCGGATAGATCACAAAGCTCACGCTTAGAGCAACCGCTATCAAAGCCCTCAACATGAGTGGATTGATGTTATTCATGGGTTCTCCTTTTGGTTGGGGCAGAGTAGTGACTGAGGCAGAGTTCTCACAAACCTCTGCCTGTCACGGCTTTTCGTTACAGAGCTGGCTACAGGATCAGTGTCAAGCAGGCCGCTTGTCGGGCGAGCCAATCGGCGTAACAAGCGGCTTGGGCAACCTCTCTCAGGAAAAAGGGTAAGCCGGAGGGAAGATCGCTGGCCTCATCAACGCACCGGTTGTATCGAGCATCAGTTGCCTCCTGACAATCAGCGACCTGGTCTTTATCTTCCTGTGTTCCTATTCCGATGTATGGTCCATACCATTTGAGTCCTGCATAGATGATTACCGCGTAGCCCACGACAGCGGCGATGATGATGACGATCGACAGTGGATCGAGTGCGAGCAGGGAATTTGTTTCAGCAACGGCGTGAGTATCTCGCGGCGTATAGCTAAAGCCGGCCTTGAGTATTTTGAACTCACTCGGCTCCGGCGTTTTCGGTGCTTGCGCCTTTTTGAATCGTGCGGCCGCATCTCTCAAGCGCTCGGAAGCCCGGCGTAGAGTTGCCGCGTCCTGGTCAATCTTTTGACGGATGCGTGACTGTAATGAGGACGCGCCTTCCAATGTGAGAGCTAACTTGGGATCCGCGGCTAGTTGAGTGGAAAAAGTTTCCAGAGCTTGCTTGTTGGGAAACTTCCTTCTGGCGGCGTTGATGAAGGCCGAGTCGCTTAAACCGATCAGCACAAACTTTGATCGATGAAACTTCAGGCCAGGCCGTGCCCGGTTCAGAACATCGACGGCCCGCTTGAGATCCTCAGGCTTGGCGAAAGTCATTGAGGCAACGCCCGCAATGGCCTGCATGGCTGCGTCATAACTCGACGCTTCCGATCGCAACTGGGACTCCGACTTCACATCAGCAACTGTGTTCGTTGCGGTGGCTGCGGATGAAACCCGCAACTCTGGATACAGGAAGATGCTGAGGCACAGCGTGGCAGCAATCCCAGCCCTAAACGTGATTAATGTCGCTGATTTCTTCATGGTCGTATCTCCTCTTCAATAGTTCGTTGACTTGCAGGTCTCTCTTCGAAGGAAGGAAACCGCTAGCGTCGCAAGCGAGGACGTAATGTGAAGCTGACGGTCCTGGTGACACCGCCAGCTTTGCCGATAACTTTTATTTCGCGTTGTGTTTCGACGGGATTGGTCTTGATCTCGAACGTGGCCGCGGTCTCGCCTCTCGGCACGTGGACGGTGGAGGGAACAAAAGCAAAGTTTTCACCTTCAACTCCGGGCAGCGGATCCGTTGTCAGATGTACCGTCGTGCCTCCAGTGGGAGCGAGGAACTGCAAGGTCACTCTGCCTGTGAAGTTCGTGCCGCCAATCACTGAAGTTTGTGAAAGAGAGAGCGACTTAAGTCGGTGACCAGGTTGAGTCGGGACGATCGGGTCCTGAACGATTGAGATTGTTTCAACTGTGGTCGCATCAGCCTTGGGAGTTTGGTCCACGACGAGCCAGGTGAATACAACGACGATGGCGATGGTCGATATAGCGATTCTCTTCATCTGTTTCTCCTCTTTGATTGGGGCCGATTAAAATTTAGGACTTTGGCGATCTCTGTTGAGTGATTCGATGTTGTTCCCTCCTACAAACTCGGTGTGTAGGTGATCCGCACTCTGCCGTTCACTTTGGTCTGAGTGTCGTTCTGCACGCGCACGATCCAGCGCGCACCCAAATCGAGAGTCTGTTCCGTAACCTGATGCTCGACACTGATCGGGCTTGCACCTTGACGGCGCGCATAGGTTCTGGACTCACCTGGATGAATAAAACTGACAACTAACGAGACGGGCTCTGACGAATTCGAAAGAACGTCTGGGGTCCACGTGACCTCTACCTGAACTCTTCCCGGTGCGGGAACATTGAAAGGAATTTCTTGTGCGTTGCTGGACCCGAGCAGAGTGAACTGCGTGTCTTCGAGCGAGCGGCTGGCGGCGGGAATCGTGATCCTCAAAGTACCCGAGACTTCAGTTCTATCCGTGCTGGCATCGTTGAAGATCTTGACAGTCCATTTAGGTTCCTTTGTTGTTGTTAGCTTCTCGATGTCTTGATCAGTTGCGCGATAGTCGAATCGCAGCACACTGTTGCCTTTTTTGCTTGCCAGGATGGTCCCATCAGGTTGAATCAAATTTACGGTTAAAGTGCTTGGTAGTTTGTCAGGGGAGAGGGAAGTCCAGGTCGCTTCGATAATGATGCGACCTGGGCTTAGCAGGGGGAATTGTTTGCTGAACTCACTGCGGGCGTCGGCGGAGAGTGCAAAGCGCGTTTCCAGGGTTCGAGTATTAGCGTGCGCTGCGGTTACGGCGCTAAACACTAAGGTCAAAGACAGGAAACTGATTTTGAGTTTGTTGTGCAAGTCTCTGCTCTCCGCATTCGGAATCAATTGAGTTGCTCTTCAACTCATACTGTTCCGTTGCGGAAAAGCATTTCATTTGAAGTTGTGAGGAAAATATTTGGCCGCGAAGGTGAAGAGAGTTTTTAGCCGTGGATGCATGCGGATGAAGCGGGTTGGTGAAAGAGACTCTGTACCGGCTTTGCACAAGAAGTCTTATTGCCTTTCAGGCTGTGCCGCACCCTTGCGGTAAGCCTGCGGCTTACCGTTAGTCCAACTTTAATATCAGGCTATACGCCTAAACTGTTCCATCTTTGAGGCATAGCCTCAATCAAAATATATGAAGGTTCGGTAAGCCCCAGGCTTACCGCAAGGATGCGGCCGAGCCGGAACTCCAACAAAGACTTCTTGTGCAGAGCGTGGCTAATTTTCTTGCTTTGGTAGGATCGGCTTGGCGGGAAAATTATCTCTTGAGAGCAATGAAGTAGTAGTAACCGACCGCTTGAACATTACCCTGTGAACTTCCTTTTAACGTTAATTCGTATTCACCGTTCGGAACTAACTTCGCAGGTATCGTCACTAACACGGCGCGGCCGTAGCTTGTTTGTTTCAACGGGAGTCCACTCTTACTCCAAACCAGATTTCCCCGGGCAGTTCGAAGTTCCACTGTGTAACTCTGAAAGTCTTCTTCTCTCTCGAGATCCAGTTGCAACTGCATCGCACGCACTGCGGTTGGAACGATCAGTTTCTCAGGCTCATCTGTGTTGCGGGTGAGCCCCGGTGGCAGAATGAATGTCGCGATGCTGCTTAAATCAGATGGAGTGGAACGTACCGTGGGCTTGATTCGCCGCAACGCTTCCAACTCGTGCTGCTTCTCGTTAATCGCTGTTTCCATCTCCTTACCTTGCGCTCGCAAGGCAGCGATATCTCGTTCTAACTCCTGGCGCTTCTGTTCAGCCTCAATCTCACTCAGAGTCGATTGCTGGAGTAGAGAGTCTTTCTCGGCACGTGCTTGCTCAACGCTGTTCGATAACCGCCGGTTTTCGACAAAGAGCCATATCCCACTAGCAAACAACAAGAGCACGGCTGCTGAAGCCACCGCTGTTGTCCATCGCAAGCCCTTTGGATTGAGGAACGAGAGTAGTGATTCCCACCACGCACTGCTCGCTTCCGACTTTGCTACGGAAGAGGTTCCACTTAGTGCTCCAGTAAAAGCTGTCGCAAACTCAAGCCTTTCTCTTCGTTGAGGTGACTGTAGAAAGTTCTTCTCAAATTGCTTTCGTTCGGTGCGCGAGAGGTTGCCA
>DATBMP010000171.1:0-12278 GCA_036554845.1 Pyrinomonadaceae bacterium | reverse complement strand
CATAGCTCGCGGGGCGATATCGCACGCGCGCTCTATAACATCCCCGAGCAAACACACTTGCCTCAAGCAGTTTCACCGCAGAAGCGCCAATCGCGCGGCGCCCAACAAACCGGCATCATCACCACACTCGGCACGCACGATCCTCACGCTGCTTGCCGGTAAAGGAAATGCACGTTCCATCACCTGCTGACGCATGTGTTGCTCGAACAAGCTCCAACCATTGGCGACGCCACCACCCAAAACGATGACTTCCGGATTCAGAAGGTTGATCAAGTTGGCGATGCCGATGCCGAGATAAACTCCCATGCGACGAAACACCTCAAGTGCAAGCTCGTCGCCACATCGCCCTGCTTCGAAAACTATCTGCGCCGTCACGTTCTCCTTGGTATGCAAGGATGAATTCGGATACCGCGGCATCGATTCACGAGTCATCCGCACAATCGCTGTCGCCGACGCGTAGACCTCAAGACAACCACGACTGCCACACGTGCACGGCACACCTGCAAATGGCTCCAGCGACATGTGACCAATCTCGGCCGCTGAACCATTCACGCCGCGCCACAGTTCGCCATTCAAGATGATTCCGCCTCCTACACCAGTACCCAGCGTTACACAGATGAGTGTCTTGCTGCCTCGCCCTGCTCCCATCCAGAACTCGCCGACGGCCGCGGCGTTCGCATCGTTCTCGAGGGTCGCGGTCCAGTTCAGCTCACTTTCGAGGGCAGCCGCTAAACGAAATCCATCAAGACAGGGAACATTCGGCGCCTTGATCACCACGCCTGTTGCAACATCAACCGTTCCTGGGACAGCAACGGAAACTGTGGTGATGCGTCCCTTCAGATTCGCCGTCTTTGCCTCACACTCGCGCGCAGCATTAACTAGGGCGCGAACGATCTCGTTTGGTTTGTCGGCCTGCGGTGTTGATTGCTTCAATTGATACTTGATTGATCCCGTAGCATCGACGCAGGCTGCACGCAAATGCGTTCCGCCAAGATCGGCAACGAACACAAGATCCAAACTGGATTTGTCTTGAAAGGTCATCTCTTCCCTTGCGTATAACGCCGCATCACCGGCGCCGGCGTTTCCACGTTGTGTCCTTCGTCGAGGCTAATGGCCAATCGAATAAACTGGGCCATGGACCAGGCTAAGGGCGTTGCTGAACCAGTGCCTTCACCGAATCTTAAAGCAGGATCTGGTTCGGTCCTCCGATCCCAAATCTGTTCCGGGAGCATTCGTCCCTCGTTGGCAAATCCCATTAACGAATCCAACCGACGACGCGCCCTTCTGTTCTTTCCCTGGGCCAATTCGAACTGTCCGCGTTCTCCAGTGAGTAATGGCCACGGCCGGCCTCGGCCGTTGCGTCCGTCGTATGCTTTACCGTTCTCCTGTTCGCCATAGGCGTCGTGATTGTAACGATACCACGCTGGTCCGTGCGGAGTTTCGACTTTGATCAGACGATCGACGATTGCCACAGATCTCTTGATCAAAGGATCGTTCGCTCGTTTGATTCCTAGCCGAACCAGCTCGAGAAACCCGGCATCGACTATTTCGCGTTCGTCGTAGGTTCCGCCACCACTGTTGATTTCGAGTTTTTCACCATCGTTTGGATCCTGATTACGGCTGATTCGCAGGTAGTAGTTTCCCTCGGCTTGAGGTCCATTTGTGGTTGCGGTCCAACGCTCCACATTTGCTACCCACTCGTCCGCTTTAGCCAGATAAGTCGCGGCGGTGGTTGAATCTTTATTGATTTTCGCAATCTCGGCAGCGCAAACGAGACCCGCGATCTCGGCGGCAATTGTTGATGGCGAATATCCTGCCTCTTCTTCCCAACGCTCTTGTTCAGTTTCGGCGGCGCGCCTGATAAGAAGTTCTGCGGCTGGCTTGACGTGATTCCGCCACGTATCCGCGTCTGTTCTTTCCAGCTGGAGCGCAAGGATGATCGGAAATGCGATCTGGTCCATCTGAAGTGCGCCGCCGATTGGTCGACCGTCAACCCGGGAGTTCTGCGGAAAGCTGCCATCGGATTTCTGCTGCGCGCGAAAGAGGAAATCCAAAGCACGATCGGCGCTGGCCTTGTCCCCGATGGCGAGAAATGCAGTTGCCACGTGATAGAGATCGCGCGACCAAACCGCGTGATAACCGGTCGTGGTGGCCTCGTTGGCGTTTGGACCAGCTCCCCAGGGATTTGAAGGCGAAGCAATCATCGCCCCGCGATACGTCTTATCTTCCAATGCTTTCAAAACCATGGCAGCCATGTTGTATTGCTTGCGATACTTTGGCTCGACTGTTCTGAGGGAAGCGATGTATGAGCTCCAGCCTTTATCGTATTCACGCTGGCTGCGGGCGAATCCTTTTGCCAGTGAGGCTTTTGCATTTGCCACCGCTTCTTCCGCTGTAGCACCAAAAGCGAGTGCAACTGTGAATCTTTGCGCGCTACGAAGACCGCCGATTTGAACCACATTCCCGTTCTCGGCGCGTTCATAACGCTCGCTAAGTCGGCCCGATTCCTTTAGCTGGCGCAGGCCATCACTCGTACCAAGAAACCCGCACGTTGTTTCCTGGAATCCGTTACTGGACATCAGCGCACTACTAATGCCTGCATCGGTGGCGATCAACGCTTCGCCGGTGGTCCATGCCGTGTCGTGCATTCCACTATTGTTCAAAGTTGGATCGAAATAGATGTAGAGCTTGTAGTTCGCTGGTTGAGTGGTATCGATGCTGACGTCGATCAGGATCGTAGAACGTTCGGGATCGGTCGTGTAGGTCTTGGTGATCTGCAATTCGTGGTTTCGACTTCGATTGACTTGTTGGAATGAGAGCGAATCACTTTCGAGAACACCTATTAAAGGCATCAGCTCTTCGCTTTCCGTCGCGCACTGTTCATCGCGGCAGATAATGAACTCGAGAATCTGGGTATTGGGAGTATCGAGTGTGGGATAGAACACTTCGGTCATCACACCTCCGGAGAGGGTGAACCAGACTTTGGAGTCGAGGGTGTTTGCGCTACCAAAACCATTCTTCGCCGCGCTGGGCCAGTGAGCATCATTCCCCGGCGCACCCGGCGCCACTCTGTTCGTTGCTTGGCCAAACAAAGCGGGACAAGCAAGGGTAGAGATGAGCAGGAGAGTGAATGTTTGGTGCATGGTTGTGTTGGAAAAAGAGTTTCGGATTGCGGATTTCGGATTGCGGATTTCGGAATTGGGATTTGGAGTTTGGATTGGAATTGACAAAATCCGAAATCCGCATTCCGAAATCCACTTTCCAAACTCCAAATCCGACCCTACCCTCTCCTCCGACCCGCCATATCAAGCCCAACTGCCGCGACCAGAATCGCGCCTTTGATAATGTTCTGCATATAGGGCTCAACGTTCTTCAGCGACATCCCGTTATCCAAACTGGCCATCACTAACGCACCGAGGATTGCGCCAAAGACCGTGCCGCGTCCGCCCATCAAACTCGTTCCGCCAATCACACAAGCGGCAATCGCATCCAGTTCCAACAATTGGCCGGCATCGGGTGAGGCGCTACCAACTCGCGCAGTGTAGATTACTGAGGCAACACCGGTGAGCGCTCCCATGATGCAAAAGACTGCGAGTAGGTGGCGCTTAATATTGATGCCGGACAAACGGGCTGCATCTGGATTTCCTCCAATGGCGTAAAGATAACGTCCGAAGGTTGTGTTTTGGGTTAGGAACGCGCCCGCCAACGCGATCGCCAAAAAGATAATCACGGGAATCGGAACGCCGGCATAACGGCCCGGTGCGATCTCGTACGAGTTCATCATGGAGATAAACCCGACAACGACGAGTGACGGTACCAGAATTCTTAAAACAGTTAACAGTGCTCCTGGTCCAGTTAGACCGTGACGTCGACGAGTGCGTGCTCGCGCCACCGACAACCAAACAATGGCCAATACGGCGACGAAGGCGATCACCCAACCAATAGTTGGTCCAACATAGTCCTGTCCGATCGATTTAAACTCCTGGATTCTGATCGGAATCGTTTCTCCTCGACTCAAACCAAGAACTACCCCTCGCCACGCCAACAATCCGCCGAGGGTGACGATGAATGCAGGAATATTTACGTAGGCAACCAATCCACCTTGAAAGGCGCCGATGACCGTCGCCACACCGATTCCGATCGCCAGCGATGGAACCAATCCCCAACCCAGCCAACCCTGTGCGATCGCGGCGATCCCACCCGCCAGTCCCACCACAGAGCCAACCGAAAGATCAATCTGACCAGTGATGATGACCATCAACATCCCCACTGCGAGCACACCGGTTACCGCAGTTTGTCGCATCAGGTTCGAGAAGTTGCGAGGGTCCAGAAAAATGTCGGTGGAGTAGTGGAAGTAGATCCAGATCGCGATTAGCGCAAACACCATTGTGTAGGCGCGTAGTAGATCCGTAGGGATCTTGAATTTGCCTATGGCGACTTGAGGCGTGAGTTGAGTTTCTGCTGCGACAGTTAAATCCGACGTCGCTGGTGGACGATTAGTTTGAATCTCTTCACTCATCGTTTAGCTTGAGTCTCGTATATTGGAATGCGGTCTGTTTGCCTCGCTTGCGATGAAGAATTGCCTGGCAAACTCAGATCTCTGACTTCTGATCTCTGACTTCTGTCCGCTGACCTTCTGTCCCCTTGATTCACGCGGCCTGTTTCGCGTGACCTGTGGCACAAGCCATAACTGCCTCAGGCGTTGCATTCGCTCGCGTGAAGGATCCCGTCATGTGCCCTTCGTGGAGGACGATGATTCGATCGGAAAGTCCCAAAACTTCCGGCAGTTCTGACGACACTAAAACAATCGCCAGTCCGGTTTTGGCAAGTTCATTAACTTGCGCATAGATCTCCTGCTTCGCGCCGACGTCGATTCCTCGTGTTGGTTCATCCAGGAAAAGCACTCGGGGATTGGTCAAAAGCCATTTCGCCAACACCACTTTCTGTTGATTGCCTCCAGACAGTGTTCCCGCAATCGTGAATACCGAATTCGCTTTCACTCTTAGGTCCTTCATCTTGCGTTCGCCGGCTGCCGATTCGGCTTCGACACTTGTAAGAAATCGTCCGGAAATTCTTCGCAGGCCAGCAAGGGTCATATTCGAGAGGATGGTCTGTTCCAGCACGAGTCCAAACCTTTTACGATCCTCAGTCACGAAACCAATACCGTGTTTGATCGCGGTCGCTGGATCTGTGATCTGCACAGGCTTACCACCGATCTTGATCGTGCCCTTGCTTGATCCGGAATGAGCTCCAAAGACAGCCATCAACAGATCGCTGCGTCCCGCTCCCATCAAGCCGGCGATGCCAAGCACTTCGCCCGCGCGCACTGAAAAGCTGACATCGTGCACCAACTTTTTCCCCGGCACAGCAGGATCTTCGACTGTCATGTGTTCGACTTCGAACACCACTTCGCCATGTTCGTGGTCCACGGTCGGGAAAATATCGCCAACCTCGCGTCCGACCATACGCGCGATGACACTGGCTTCATTCCATTCTGAAACGGGTGCGGTGCCAACGGTCTTTCCATCGCGCAGAACCGTAATGCGATCACTGATCTGAAATACTTCTCCGAGTTTGTGCGAGATGTAGATCATACCGACGCCCGCGGCGCGAAGTTTATTCAGGATCACGAAGAGCGTGTTGACTTCGGCGTCAGTCAGGGCCGCGGTTGGTTCGTCGAGTACGAGAATCCGGGCGTCCTGCGAAAGCGCTTTTGCGATCTCGACGAGTTGCTGCTGGCCAATTCCGAGATTTCTTACCGGAATATGCGGGTCAATTTCGAGATGCAGGTTGTCGAGCAACTGTTGAGCGCGACGATACAGTTCTTCCCAACGGATCACACCAAAAGTTGAGGGCTCGCGCCCGAGAAAGATGTTTTCGCCGACCGTCATCTCTTTAACGAGCGAAAGTTCCTGATAGATGACTGCGATCCCTGCCCGCTCAGCATCGCGAACACTGCTAAACCGAACTGGTTGACCTTCAATCAAAAGTTCGCCGCCGTAACCGGGATAGGGATAAACACCGCCGAGCACTTTCATCAGCGTTGACTTGCCGGCGCCGTTCTCACCAACGAGTGCGTGGATCTCGCCTTTGTGCAGATCAAAAGTGACACCGTCCAGGGCACGAACACCCGGAAAGGACTTGGTGATGTTTCGCATTTCCAGGAAAGGTTCCATTGCTGAATCCGAAGCGCGCGTGCTTGCCCGCTGAATCCGAAGCGGGGGCGTCCTCGCCCGCTGAAATCGGAGCGCCGGCGTCCTAGCCCGCAGCGGCGGTTAACGACTGTTCATTTCAAACGGAACATCTTTTTCATCTTAGGTTTCGCTGCGGCGACGTGCGGGCGGGACGCCCGCGCTCCGACTATTGCGCTTTTGGACACTTATCGGGTGGCAGTCCAGCGCAGATCGCTTCCAACTTGTGATATCCGTCTTTAACTACCGTATCGAGCAGGTTGTTTCGATCCACCGCCACCGGTTCGAGCAGTATTGCAGGGACGCCTTTGAAACCATTCTGAATCGTTTCGCTGGTCGTCACTTGCTCACCACGGGCCATCTTCACCGCTGCATCAACTGCGCCAAACGCCAAGGGTTGAATTGACTTGTAGATCGTCATGGTCTGCTTGCCTTCGACGATCAGTCGCAGCGAAGCGAGATCAGCGTCCTGACCGGAAACCAAAACCTTACCAGCCAGGTTCTGTCCTTCGAGTGCCTGAATGGCGCCTCGGGCCGTGCCATCGTTTGAACAGACAACTGCGTCCACCTGATTGTTGGCGAGCGTCAGCGCGTTCTCCACGATCTTGAGCGCTTCGTTGGCTTGCCATTCCTTTGCATACTGGTCGGCGATGATCTTCACATCCCCGCGGTCGACGGCCGGCTTCAAAACGTTCATTTGTCCTTCATGAAGCAGCAGCGCGTTATTGTCGGTTGGAGAGCCGCCGACAATTACAAAGTTGGCCGGTTTCTTTCCTACATGGTCCAACAAATACTTCGCCTGCATCTCGCCCATCTTCACAACCTGGTGAGAGATGTAGAGATCGACATCCGAATTCTTGATGAGGCGGTCGTAGGAGATCACGGGAACGCCTTGTCGATGGGCCGCTTCAACAATGGACGCCGCGACTTCGCCGTTGTGCGGTGCGACGATCAGCACGTCAACATTTTGGGTCAGCATGTTCTCGGCCTGCTTGATCTGTTCACTATCGCTGCCGTTGGCCACCTGAACATTTACTGTTGCGCCGATTTCACGCGCGCGCTGTTCGACCAGTTCCTTGTCTCGGACCCAGCGCTCTTCTTTCAGTGTGTCCATTGAGAACCCAATGCTGATTGGCTCGTTAGGGCCTTTCTTCTTACGGGTGGTGGTGCCGGCTCCTGAGTTGGCGGGATCAGATCCCGAGACACAAGAGGCTGCTACGATAGCCAGCAGAATAAGGCAAAACACAAAGGTCGAACGTCGCATCGGTGAGTTCCCTTCTCGTCTTTTGATTGAAGATCGCCAATTAAGAAAGCTCGAGACACGATCAGGCGGAGTCGTCATCTGGGGTCAGGCTGCGCAATATGTTTCGAGCGATAACTTAGGAGCGCTGAGCTTACCAGAGTCACGAAATTTTTACCTAGAATACAGTTTTCACGATAAAAGCGGTTGGCCCACCGCTCCAGAGTTCTCTGTATACAAACAACTTCGACCCATTGTAGTATTGCCGAACAAAGTATTGTATTGCTCAGCCGTGATTTCAATCCCCCTTCGACTAAATCCCCCATAAGTTTCCTTGAGTCCAAGTAGCGGTGAACTGTGCTTCGCCGCGCCAGCGTCCAATGATCTAAACAACGAAGTTCCTTGCCAGGAGGCCTTAAAATGAGTCCAAACTTGAATACTTTCGTGCGCTCAACTTTTTGCGCACTACTAATTCTTCTCTCCACCCACACTCTCCAGGCGCAGTTCACGGCGGGTGTCCAGGGGACTGTAAGCGATTCGACGGGCGGACTCGTCCCTGACGCTGAAGTCACCCTCACAAACAAAGAAACCGGCAAAGCTGTGACGACCACCACCAGCGGCGAAGGCTTTTATAGAATTTCCGGTCTTTCTCCCGGCAACTACTCGCTCTCTGCGGAGAAGGCGGGCTTCAAGAAACAGGTTTTCGAGAATGTGACAATCAACGCAGAAGCCACTCAGGGATTCGACATTGTTCTTACCGCGGGTGAGATTGCAGAGAGTGTCGTGATCACTGACACCACTGGGGAGGCATTGGAAACCGAGAATGCAAATGTCTCGCGTGCCATTACCACTACGGAGATACGCAATCTTCCGCAGGTGGGTCGAGACCCCTATGAGTTGCTACGTCTGACTCCTGGCGTGCTTGGGGATGGAGCGCGCGCCGGTAACGGAGGCGCCGTCAACTTGCCAAATACTACTGGACCTGGTGGTTCAAACAATTCGATCTTTCAGACCGAGAATCAGGTTCAAATCTCAGCAAACGGCCAACGGCTTTCGAGTAATAACTTTCAGATCGATGGCGTGAGCGTAAATAGTTTTAATTGGGGCGGGGCGGCGCTGGTGACGCCGAATCAGGAGTCAGTGAAGGAAGTTCGCGTTTTGTCTTCAACGTATTCGGCAGAGGATGGTCGTAACTCTGGCGCACAAATTCGGGTAGTTTCACAAGACGGCACCAACGACTTTCATGGCTCGGCTTTCCTCAAGTACAACTCACCAAAACTGAATGCGTTCAATAAGTATGGCGGTCCAAATGCACCACCGGTTCGTGTGAACGACTACATTCGACAGTTTGGTGGCAGTCTGGGTGGCCCACTCTATCTGCCGCGTTTCGGTGAAGGTGGTGATTCCACTTTTTGGGGAAGGAATAAATCATTCTTCTTTGTTTCGTATGAAGGTTTGCGAACGAATACCAATGGCGTGGGTCGAGCGTTTATCGAGACGCCTGAATATCGCCAACTGGTCCAACAACTACGGCCGGGCGGCGTCACGGGGCAGATTTTCTCAGCCGCAGGCATCGAGCCTCGCATCATCAACACCTTCGCACCTAGCTGCGGCGTCTTTGGAAACGACCCAGCTCGTTGCCGTGTAGTTCCCGGTGGTTTGGACATTGGTTCGTTAACTGGAGGCGTAGGCCAATATGTTTCTTTAGGTAATCCGACCGGTGGAGGCTTTGACGGCATTCCTGATGTTCGCGAAGTGCAGTTCGCACTGCCGGGCCAAAACAAAGGCAATCAATACAACGTACGGCTCGACTTTACGCCGACCGACCGGGACAGCTTCACGGCAAGCACCTACATAACTAAACAGGACAATCTCGGAAGTGATAGCGCGGGCAAAGGTCGCCCGATGGCCGATCTCGTTTTTCGGCCCATCAATACCTCGGGGACGTTCGTCTATCGCCGGATCTTTTCCGCCACTGTCTTCAACGAATTAAGGTTCAATGCCACTCGGTTCTCGGTGGACCAACAGCGAGATTCCGGAAACGTAAACTTTGGCATCCCTCGCGTTGAAGTAGAAGGCTTGCCATTCGATCGCATTAGATTTGGCGCCGACCGCAGCGAGAACACGCCCGGAATCCTGGCCCAGAATATCTTTGAAATCAGCGACACACTTAGCAAAGTCTGGGGAAATCACGCGTTCAAGTTTGGCGGCGTCTGGCGTCAGGAACAGGACAATAGCGATAGCTCCGGCGGATCAAGACCGGTCTACTCTTTCAGTGGCTTGTTCAATCTCGCTAACGACACACCGATCTTTGAAGGTGTGAATGCCGATCCACGAACAGGTCTACCCGCTGACGCTCAACGTTATCTAAGAACAAAGTATTGGGCTGGGTTTGTGCAAGACGATTGGAAGTTTCGTCCGAATCTAACTCTTAACCTGGGTCTGCGTTACGAGTACTACTCGCCTCTTGAAGAAAAGGATGGCCGTTTGAGTAATCTCTTCTTCGGTTCGCAGGGCCTGCTCAATTCAAGGGTTGTTGCGGTTGACAGATTGTCCAAACCGGATCGAAACAATTTCGCTCCGCGCGTTGGCTTCGCCTGGAGTCCGCGCTTTAACGCATTTGGACTGGGCAGCGAGAGCCGTGACAGCACCGTCATCCGAGGTGGCTTTGGAATCGCCTATAACCGAATCCCTGTTGCGCCACTCGCAAACGTCCGCGGCAATCCGCCGTTCTTCGCCCGATTTGGGCTCTGTTGCGGTACGGCGGCAACTGATTTTGGTAGTCCATTTGCGAACGGGACAATCCTCTACGCGGTCGGTGCAAACAACTCGGTGACGAGTTATCCGCGCAATCCTGCGTTGGGCCAGGGTATCAATCCGGTCACGGGTGCCCCCAACAGCGGCGCCGTTGAGATCTATGGCGCACCGGAAGATCTACCGAATCCTTATGTCTATACCTATTCACTGGAAGTGCAACAGGAGTTGCCGGCGAAGTTCGTGGCGACCCTCGGCTATCAGGGAAGTGCGGGCCACAAACTGATTCGCCTGGTGAATCAGAACTTTCTCTTCCCGAATAATCCGGCCTTCTTCGCGGTCTACTTTACAACCCCGGACGTGAACTCGAACTACAACGCGTTGAATGCAAGTTTGCTGCGGAGGTTTGCCAACAATTTACAGATTCAGGCGAACTATCGCTTCAGCAAGAGCATCGACCAGCTGTCGTACGAAGGTCCGGGCTTTGTCACCAACCAAACCTTTCCGCAAGACAACCGCACGGAGCGGGGTCCTTCGGATTTTGACGTGAAGCATTTCTTCACCCTGTCTGGTTTGTACGAACTGCCTTTCTTCCGCAATCGCAACGATCTTGCCGGGTCGTTGCTCGGGGGCTTTATGGTATCGGGAATCGTCACCGCACGAACCGGATTTCCTTTCACACCCGTTGTTGGCGGATGCACCAGTACACCTGGTGGTCCAGTCCTGTGTCCGGTGAGGCCACAGGGCTACATTGGTCCAACTGACATAGATACTTCCGATGATGCTTTTATTACCGGAAGCAATTTCCCAGGCGGCGGTGCACCGTTCTTCATCGTCTTTGATCAAGCAAATAACACCGTAGCTCCTCCGGGAATTGGTCGCAATTCGTTCCGCGGACCAAGCTACTTCAATATCGACATGAGCGTAGTGAAGAACACTCGACTTGGGTTTATCAGTGAATCAGCGAACCTCGAGTTGCGGGCAAATTTCTTCAATGCCTTCAACCAGCTCAATCTGGCGCCGTTTGCTTTTGGCAGTGATGCGGTGACGATCGGATTCTTTGATCCACGTGGTCCAACTGAACCTGGTGTCTTAACGAACAATCCAAGGTTTGGTATTGCAACTAACGGTCTTTCCGGTCGGGTGGTTGAATTGCAAGCGCGGTTCCGGTTCTAGAGTAGCGCCGGTGCCCCCGCCGGCGTCCTCT
Source organism: Pyrinomonadaceae bacterium (assembly GCA_036554845.1). GTDB lineage: Bacteria > Acidobacteriota > Blastocatellia > Pyrinomonadales > Pyrinomonadaceae > PSRF01. Next base: position 886 of record DATBMP010000171.1, on the reverse strand, counting down.
AACATGATAAAGATAAGGTCAGTAGCTGCGCGATAGCGCCCAGTACTGACCTTAATTACTACTGGTACTATGTATTCACCGCTCACCCACATTCTTGTGTGCGCGCTGATTCTGATCGGTTGTCTATTTCCGAACGGCCAGGCGCAGACCAGAAGTACCAACGTTACCCGAAAGACAAGGCAACTTGCTCGACTGCCGAATCGCAAACCGCGAAACATTCTGTTCATTCTCACCGACGATCAGCGCTACGACGCACTCGGTTTCCTGCGCGGTCAATCGTTTCTCGAAACTCCAAACCTCGATGCGCTGGCCCGCAATGGCGTCCATCTCCCCAACGCGTTTGTTACCACTGCACTGTGTTCGCCCTCTCGCGCCTCGATCTTGACCGGCATGTACACGCATCGCCACCGTGTGGTCGATAACGACAGCCCCGTCCCCGACGGCCTTGTTTTCTTTTCGCAGTATCTTAAGCGCGCTGGTTACGACACGGCATTTGTCGGCAAGTGGCACATGGGTGGTCACATCGATCACCCACAACCTGGGTTTAGTCACTGGGTCAGCTTTAAGGGACAAGGCTCGTATCTGCCATCTAAAGATGGATTCAACGTCAACGGTAAGCCTGTTCCGCAACGCGGCTACATTACCGATGAGTTGACGAACTACGCGCTCGAGTGGCTGGGAACACGCAAGGACAACAAACCTTTCATGCTCTATCTTTCGCACAAGGCGGTCCATGCGGAATTTATTCCGGCAGAACGGCACCGTGGGCGTTTTGCAGCCAAGACCTTCGTGCCGCCGAAAACAATGGACCCGGCTAACGTCCATGGCGCGCCGATGTGGGTACGAAACCAACGCAACAGTTGGCACGGAGTTGAGTTTCCTTATC
>DATBMP010000167.1:0-5875 GCA_036554845.1 Pyrinomonadaceae bacterium | reverse complement strand
ACCCCGCGAAACTGTCGAATCATGGTTCGGGGAATACTAACACAGCGCGCGAAGAGTCAGTTGTTGGTGGTCAGAGGTCAGTGGTCAGAGATCAGTGGTCAGAGGTCAGTCGTCAGTCGTCAGTGGTCACTGGAGGTCAGTCAGTCGTCAGTTGTCAGTGGTCATCGGAGGTCAGTTGTCAGTCGTCAGTTGTCTCTGGCTGAGGTGCTCCTTTGAATTGAACAAGTGAGGAACGGGGCAAGCGCGGCTCTGCCGTATCCCTTGCGGTATGGCTTCGCCATACCGTCATCGACCTGTTGAGATTTGGCTGCGCCTCACTCGTTGCAATCTTCAGGCGCAGCCACCTCTTAAGTCACCTTGCGGTAAGGCGAAGCCATACCGCAAGGGATACGGCAGAGCCGCCGCTTGCCCCGTTCCTCACTTGTTCAATTCAAAGGAGCACCTCAGTCAGAGACAACTGACAACTGGCAACTGACTACTGACAACGACCCCTGACCTCTGACCACCGCCCTCTGACCACTGATCTCTGACCACTGACCACTGACCTCTGACCACCAACAACTGACTCTTCGCGCGCTGTGTTAGTATTCCCCGAACCATGATTCGACAGTTTCGCGGGGTTAGTCCCGTCATTCATCCTACCGCCTATGTCGATGAAAGCGCGCAGGTTATCGGCGATGTTCATCTCGGAGAAGAGGCCTCTATTTGGTGCAACACAACCGTCCGTGGCGACATGTTCTACATCCGTATCGGCAATCGCACCAACGTGCAGGACAACAGCGTCATTCACACCCGCACCGGTAGCCATCCAACCGTCCTCGAAGACGAAGTCACCATCGGACACAGCGTCACATTGCACGGCTGTCACATTGAGCGAGGCTCGCTGATCGGAATCGGATCCATCGTGCTCGATGATGTTCGCGTCGGTGCGCACTCTTTAGTCGCCGCCGGTTGCCTGCTAACTCCTGGCACTGTGGTCCCACCTCGATCACTCGTGATGGGCGCACCTGCAAAAGTGAAACGTGAGTTAACAACCGAAGAGGTCGCGAGTCTTAATCTCTTCTGGCAAAACTATGTAGAGTATTCAAAGTTCCACCTGGCCGAGCTCCAAAATAGATCGTGATGTACACACTCGAATAAAGCGAGAAGATACATGTCATCCTGGTTCCGTTTCTCCTCAGTAACACTAACAATGATCTTAATGAGTAGCGGCACAGCCATCGCGCAGACAAATGATGTCGCGAGCATGGTGGAAGCCAAAAGTTCCGAGACTGCGTCCGTTCCCCAATCTGACAATCCTTACCGGTTGAGCCGTGGCGATAACGAGTTTGGTTTTTGGGGAGGCGGTGCATTCAAAGCCACTACGATCTTTGGTGGATTGACCGACGCTGAGGCCGCCGACCGTGGATTCGTAATCGGAGCATTGCGCTACGGTAGAACTCTCGCAGCAAACGATTCGTTGGCACTGCAGTACACCTTCGATGCGATCCCGTTAGCGCTGGCCACCGGCAACATTGTTTCCGTAACTACAGTTGGACCAGTTACTACCTTCGGACGTGAAACTACATACGGTGCAGGTTTGACACCACTGGGTCTTCAACTGGACTTTGCCAACGGCAGCAAGGTCCATCCATTCATTCATGTGAATGGTGGCGGTTTGATCTTCACTAATCCCGTGCCGCTCCCTGATGCCGGTAAATTTGCTTTTGTGGGCGAGGCTGGAGGTGGTGTGCGCATCTTCACTTCAGATCGCCGCGCCGTATCGTTGGGCATGCGGTTTCATCACCTTTCGAACGGCGATCGCACCGGATCAAACCGCGGCTTAAATCAGTTCGTCATCTACGCCGGGTTTTCGTTCTTCAGGTGATGTCGAAGGCCAAGACACAACCAGCGCGCGGCATGCGCGACTTTCTTCCAGCCGACGTGCGTCGTCGTGAGTATGTGATCGGCGTCGTGAAGGAGGTCTACGAACGCTTTGGTTTCGAACCGCTTGAAACACCTGCGGTCGAGAACATCGAGACACTACTTGGAAAGTACGGCGAAGAAGGAAATCAACTGATCTTCAAGATCCTGAAGCGTGGTGTTCATGAAACAACAGGAGAAGCGGACCTGGCACTCCGCTATGACCTTACGGTTCCGCTCGCCCGCGTGGTCGCTGAATATCGCGACAAGCTACCAAAATATTTCAAGCGCTATCAGATCCAACCTGTATGGCGCGCGGATCGACCCGGACGAGGTCGTTACCGCGAGTTTTATCAGTGTGACGTAGATGTTTTAGGTTCGCGCTCGCCTGTGGTTGAGGCCGAGTTAATCACAGCAGCAAGTGAGGTGCTTTTGAAGTTAGGCTTCACGGACTTCACATTTCGCTTGAATCATCGGCAGGCATTAACGGGCATGTTGCTGGCGGCAGGAGTTGCACCTGAAAAGCATGACCGAACGCTGGTGGGACTGGACAAGCTCGACAAGATTGGCCGCGAAGGTGTTGCAAAAGAGTTGGCTGAAAGAAACGTCCAGGCTTCTGCGGCAAACATGTTGTTGGATTTTTTTGAAGCACTGCCATCGTTGGAGCACGCATCGGAATTTGTTGCGTCAGACAATCACCAGGAAGCTCTCAACAAAGCCGTGTTGGGGAGGTTGGTCGAGTTCGTAGGTGACAACGAACTCGGTGCTCGCGGTGTGGATGAACTTGGTTCTATTCTCGAGTTCAGTAAGGCCGCAGGTGTCGCGAACTACGTCAAAGTAGATCCGAGTCTGGCGCGCGGGCTCTCTTACTACACCGGCGCTATCATGGAGATAACAGTTAAAGATCTTGCGGGCAGTTTGGGTGGAGGTGGTCGCTACGACAATCTGGTGGGAATGTTTCTTGGTCACAACGTTCCGGCCTCGGGTTTCTCACTTGGTCTGGAGCGAATCATTGTGGTCATGACAGAACGCGAGATGTTTCCCGATAATCTTATATCGCGATCCGCAGATGCAATGGTCTGTCTGGTCAATGAAGATTTGATTCCAGAGTCGATTATGCTGGCGCAAGAGTTACGGCATTCTGGTTTGCGCATCGATCTTTTTCCGGAAGTGGATAAACTTGGGAAACAGTTCAAGTATGCAGCGAGCGAAGGAGTCCCCTTTGTCGTGATTTTGGGTGAGGATGAACGCGCTCGCGGCGAGGTTTCGATCAAAGATTTGCGTTCGGAAGTTCAACAAAGCGTGTCACGTTCCGAAGTCGCAAAGGTGATCAAGGAGTCGCTTTTATGAAAATTGATAAAACCCTTGCCCAGCATTATCTGGAGGACGCGCTGGCAAACTTTCGCGCTTATCGTACGCAAGCCGAAAAGGCCCTCGCGCAAACCAACGATCGTGAGTTGTTCATCACACTCGATGACGAGGCCAACAGCATCGCAATCATAATGAAGCACATTGCGGGCAACATGTTCTCTCGCTGGACCGATTTTCTTACTTCGGATGGTGAAAAGCCCGATCGGAATCGAGATATGGAGTTTGTCATTGATGCCAACACAAATCGGGCTGACATAATGGATTATTGGAATCGTGGTTGGGAGACGCTCTTCGCAGCGTTGGAACGACTAACACCAGCGGACTTCGAGAAGAAAGTTTTGATACGCGGTGAAGAACACACAATCGTGCAGGCAATCAATCGACAGTTGACCCATTACGCGTCGCACATTGGGCAGATAGTTTTTCTTGCCAAGCACTTCCGGTCGAATGAATGGAAATCGTTGAGTATCCCACGCAATCGATCACAGCAGTTCAACAAATACTTGGAACAGAAAACTGACGAACGCGGGCACCGCATGGATGAAGCAGCAAAGTTTGCGACTGAAGTTGAATCGGCAGAGTCTGCATAGCATTAGAGGGCAGCGGCCCTGCGCGACATAGCTGATTGTCGATTGTCCTGTTTGGGTCTTGTTGATATTGAGTGAATGTCGACTTAACAAAAATCGAATCGAAAATCGACAATCACCCGAGTCGCGCACGGCTTATCACCACCAAAGACCATGGGATCTTTAATCATCAATTTTCATCATGCGAATGTAACGGTTCCACCTGCGAAGGAGACGGCGGCGAAGGAGTTTTACGGATCACTTCTGGGGTTGCGCGAAGTTCCGAAACCGAAGTCTTCACGTCAAAGTGGCGCGTGGTATCAACTCGGTGGAGTGCAGTTGCACCTGTCGCTGGAAGAACGAGAATTAAACGAAGCCGCGTCCAGTCATATCTGCCTTCTGGTGGCCGACCTGGCCCAAACGAGAAAGCACCTTGAAGATGCCGGCGTCAGGATATTTCCCGACGATAAGCCGGTGCCTGGTTGGCCGCGCTTCTACATTCGCGATCCCGGTGGTAATCGAATTGAGATAGCTCAGGACGTGACGAGTACACAATTGGCTGAATAGACGAAATTCATGTTGGATAATCTGGGAAATTTAGAACGAACACACTCTTGCGGAGCTTTGCGTCGCGAGGACGTGGGCAAGAGCGTGGTCCTGATGGGTTGGGTGGCGAAACGCCGCGACTTTGGCGTGCTGACGTTTCTCGATCTGCGCGATCGTAAGGGACTTACGCAAGTGGTGCTCAACGCCGAGGACGCTCCGGAAGCACACGCGAAAGCAAAAGAGGTGCGTGGCGAATATGTCGTAGCCGTCAAGGGCGAAGTGACACTGCGCGATGAGTCTGTGCGCAATCCTAAGATTACCACCGGTGACATTGAGGTCCACGCGCGCGAACTCCTGCTACTGAACGATGCCCGCACACTTCCTTTTCAACTCGAGGCAACCGGTTCGGAAGGTTTGGCTGCCGAAGATCTGCGTTTGAAGTATCGCTATCTGGATCTGAGACGACCGCAGTTACAAGCCAATCTGCGTCTGCGCCATCGCGCGCTTACCGAGATCCGCAATTACATGACTGAACAGGGCTTCACCGAGATTGAAACTCCGGTTTTGATCAAGTCAACGCCCGAAGGAGCGCGCGACTACATCGTGCCTGCTCGCGTTCAACCCGGAAAGTTTTTTGCGCTCCCGCAATCGCCACAGCTGTTCAAACAACTTTGCATGATCGCGGGTCTGGATAAGTATTTTCAGATTGCGCGTTGTTTTCGCGATGAAGATTTGCGCGCCGATCGTCAGCCTGAGTTCACCCAGCTCGATGTTGAGATGAGCTTTGCGACCTTGGACCAGATCTATTCGTTGATTGAAGGGTTGTTTGCGCGCGTCTTTCGTCTCATTGATGTTGAATTGCAGTTGCCCTTTTCCCGATACAGCTACGCGGAATCGATGAGTCGGTGGGGTTCGGATAAACCAGACCTGCGGATTGAAGGAATGGAGCTGAAGGACCTTTCGTCTGTTCTGGCCGGAACTACTTTTGCACCATACGCCGACGCATTAGCCAGTGGCGGTCAGGTGAAAGGAATGACGGTACCTGGTGGCGCCGGAATTTCTCGCAAAGTTCTGGATGAGTTACAGGAGTATGCCAAGCGTTACGGCGCAACGGGACTTGCCTGGATCAAACTCGGCGATGAAGTCACCTCATCTCTCTTAAAAGCATTGGGTGCTGAGCAGATCGAATCGTTGGCCCAACAAGCTGGGGCGAGCAAGGGCGACGCAGTGTTGATTGTTGCGGGAAAACCGAAGACCGTCGCTGCGAGTTTAGGTGCGTTACGAAATGAGGTAGCGCGTCGTGAAAAATTGATACCCGAGAGGAAGTACGCACCTTTATGGGTCACCGAGTTTCCGATGTTCGAGTTTCATGAAGAGGATGGACGTTACTACTCGATGCATCATCCGTTCACTTCACCCTTCGATGAGGATCTCGAACTGCTTCAACGCGCTGTTGAAGGTGGGGAAACAGAGTTGCTTTCGCAGATTCG
>DATBMP010000084.1:0-8243 GCA_036554845.1 Pyrinomonadaceae bacterium | reverse complement strand
TTTCTGGATTGGGATCTATTACATAAGTCTTCGTGGCGTTCCTTGATAGTGCTTTCGAGGCAGAAGCTGCTTCTGCCTGTCGCTGGATCTTTGGCGTCGCGATCAATCGCCAAGCTTCGAGAAGATGCACGGCAAGTTCTTTGTCGCTGACAAGTGGCAATTCGATTCCGATCCAACCACGAACACCCACATAAGGCGGTCGATAAAACTTCTTCGGGTCGGCTTTGACTAACTGTTCCTGAATTCCGATCGCTGCGGGGATGTTGACGGCGATATGCCCGTCGTCATGATGATTGATTGAACACATCGCAAAGACCTTCTTGCCAACAAAAAATGTCGGTTCGCCGTGCGAAATCTTTTCCCACGTTTCCGGCAATTCGAGGCACAGTCGCCTGACCCGCTCGACGTACCTCTCGTTATCTAAGTCTAACTTCTTTCCCGCCATCGCTTGAGTTAGCTCAATTCAAAACCAGGATCACTTCGCGAGTAGTGCCTCGACGGGCGAGCCTTTTGGTTTGTACTCCCGAAACTTCCGTCTAACTTCGACCGAACTTCCAAAGTTTATCAGCAGCCCGTTATCTATGCCTGTGGCAGCGAGATAGTTCACCAATTGAACTTCACACAGTCTCGGTATCATCTTGAGGCTTTTAACCTCGATGATCAGCGTGTCTTCGATCCAAAGATCGGGGTAAAACAAGCCCACCACCTGACCTTCGTACCGGACTAGTAACGTATCTTGTTGCTTCACAACGATGCCCGCCCGTTCGATCTCTATTCTCAGCGCATTTTCATACACCTTCTCGCTAAACCCCGAACCAAGTGCATTGTGAACTTTATAGGCAAGGCCAATGATTAATTGCGTGAGGTCATTAATCTCCATAGCTACCACCATGAGGAAATTGGTTTACTGAATTGCAGCTCCCCGAATTTACAGAGACGAACCAATAAAGTGAAGTGGTTCTGAAAAGCAGCATGATCTGAGTTCTTGCAAGAACCAAAGCATCGATGAGGTATGGCATTTTTATGAGCGGTCGACTTGGCGAAGCATTACCTCTGCAAGATTGCAGGATTTCCACGATGCACAAGAAAGGAATCAAGAACTTAGCATCGCTCCTTGCCTCAACTTCTATTGAAACGAAAGCGGGTTAGGCTTTGGATTTTTGGTGGACGCGCTGCGGTCTCTTCAACTCAGCGAGAATCCTGAAAATCCTGAAAATCCTGTATGCAGCGGGCCCGTGTAAGTCTCCCCTCCAGAGGAGTTCTACATGATTACAGGATTTCCACCATTCACAAGAAAGGAATCAAGGAGTCAGACATTTCTCTTTGCGTCAACTTCTAATAGAACGAAATCTGTTTAGGCTCTGTATTTTTTGGTGGTTGTTGCGGTCTCTTAATCCAACGAGATCCTGAAAATCCTGAAATCCTGTTATGCAGTGGGCCGTAGTAATCTCAGCTCCAGGGGAGGAAGCAGTTCTACAGAATTGTAGGATTCACAGGAATGAAGAAATTTTGAAATCCTGTTAGGCCGTTGGCCCCTTGTAAATCTCCGCACCTGACGCGACGAACTCTTCGGCCTTCTCTTTCATTCCGATTTGTAACGCAACCTCGTCGTCAACCTGTTTCTGTTCCGCATACTCGCGTACCTCTTGCGTGATCTTCATTGAACAGAAGTGTGGGCCACACATGGAACAGAAGTGCGCCAGCTTTGCCCCTTCCTGTGGAAGAGTCTCGTCGTGATACTCGCGCGCAACCTCGGGATCCAACGAAAGGTTAAACTGGTCCTCCCAACGAAATTCAAAACGCGCTTTTGACAGCGCATTGTCTCGGTGCTGCGCACCTGGATGGCCCTTCGCCAAATCTGCCGCATGGGCCGCCAACTTGTATGCGATCACTCCGTCCTTCACATCCTTCTTGTTTGGCAGACCGAGGTGTTCCTTCGGAGTGACATAGCAAAGCATCGCCGTTCCAAACCAACCAATCATCGCTGCACCAATTGCCGACGTGATGTGGTCATAGCCCGGTGCGATATCAGTTGTGAGTGGACCAAGCGTGTAGAAGGGGGCTTCTTGACATGTCTCTAGTTGCTTGTCCATGTTCTCTTTGATCAAATGCATGGGGACATGCCCTGGGCCCTCAATCATCACCTGACAATCGAAGTCCCACGCAATCTTCGTCAACTCGCCAAGTGTCTCAAGTTCAGCAAACTGCGCTTCATCATTTGCATCAGCGATCGAACCCGGTCGCAAACCGTCGCCCAACGAGAACGACACGTCATACGCCGCCATGATTTCGCAGATCTCTCGGAAACGACTGTAGAGAAAGCTCTCTTCGTGGTGCGCCAGACACCACTTTGCCATGATCGAGCCTCCGCGACTGACAATTCCCGTCGTTCGTTTCGCTGTCAGCGGGACATAAGGCAGTCTCACTCCAGCGTGAATCGTGAAGTAGTCAACACCCTGTTCGGCTTGTTCGATTAGGGTGTCGCGAAAGATCTCCCAGGAAAGTTCTTCAGCCTTACCTCCAACTTTCTCCAACGCCTGGTAGATGGGTACGGTGCCAATGGGAACTGGCGAGTTGCGCAGAATCCATTCACGAGTCGCATGAATGTTCTTACCGGTCGAAAGATCCATCACCGTGTCTGATCCGCACCTGATGGCCCAGCGCATCTTCTCAACCTCTTCATCGATTGAAGAGACGACAGCCGAGTTGCCGATGTTTGCATTGATCTTTACCAGGAAGTTACGACCGATGATCATCGGCTCGGATTCAGGGTGATTGATGTTTGCGGGAATGATCGCGCGTCCGCGGGCCACTTCTTCACGCACAAACTCAGGCGTTACATACTGAGGAATACTGGCGCCAAACGACTGCCCCTGGTGTTGATGAAACAATGAGTCACGAGAAGTTTGCCGATCGAGTTGGTGTGCCCGTCCCAAATTCTCCCTGATCGCAATGAACTCCATTTCGGGTGTGATCATTCCCTGGCGCGCGTAGTAAAGCTGCGTCGCATGATGGCCGGGTCGCGCACGCAATGGTCGCCGATGGACGACCGGGAACTCTTCCAATCTGCCTCGTTCCTTAACTCGGGCTTGATTGGCAGCGTCGAAGCTGAGATAGCCATCGTCGATAGGTTTCAAGTCGCGACCTTCATACTCCTCAACGTCTCCTCGAGCGACTATCCATTCACGTCGCACAGCTGGAAGACCTAAACGCACGTCACACTCGATGGCCGGATCACCCCATGGTCCACTCGTGTCGTAAACACGCACGGGCGGGTTTTCTTCCAGCGAGCCATTGAAAGCGCGAGTTGGGCTTTGAGAGATCTCACGAAACGGAACCCGTACACCCGGTTGTTGTCCCTGGACATACACTCGTCGTGAATTTGGCAGTTGAGTTTGTTCGGCTGACTCGTCGGACGAGATCTTCTTGATGGCTGTGCTCATGATTGCCTCCGGAAACCGTACTGTCGAAAAGAAGCACTTGATCGTTGACACTAAAAACAAGAGACCGTTCCACCTGAGAAAGGAGTGGAACGGTCACGGAAATAAACTGTTTCTCCCTTCGACGGTGTTAACCGTATCAGGTTCAAGGGGTCTCTGGGTCATTGCCAATTCTCGATTGTTAATTGAAGGGTCCTTCAATGATCAATTGGCAATCGCAAATACTCCTCAGACTCTCAGCCGCCCGACGCGGCTCCCCCGAAACGCTGTTAGCTTGTCAATTCAATTTGGATTGTAGAACCGATGGGTAGGACGTGCAACGCACTAGCGTTCGGCAGGGAAGAGATTGTCAACAGGCATAGTCCAACCAGGTAAGGCAGATTCCGCTTCAGCTAACTGAGCGCGCCGATAGATTCTGGGAAGTGACGGCTGATCCGAGGAATACACACGCACGACATCTTCACTTAGCAGATCAACTCCCAAACAACTAAAGTGCCCGCAGCGAAATAGTCAGCTCGCTTCAACTCCAAAATACGCTCCGCGCGAGCGCCATAATCGCTTTCACTGCGCACTTCGACTGCGAAAACCGGCGCTCCTTCGAAAAACTTCATGGTGATCTTTCCGTTGTAGTATCCGGCATCCGGACTAAATGACTTGCGATTGGGTAAATTGACGATGAAAGCCGTGTAGTCAGAAATAGCGTAGCCTTGGCCTATCGCCTTCTCGTAAACCGCTAACGAAAATGAGATTTGACGCGCCGCAAAACCGGGCAAACCTCCCGTCGGTGACATATGCACGATCTCTCCGTTGACAAGCTCGGCCTTGCCTTCAACCTTGTAGAGATCGTCGATGGTTGCTTCGACTTTGTGGCTCATAGCAAAAGTAGAAGGTGAGGTGTCTACGTCCAGGAATCTTACTCTTCTCATCGACCCCTCACCACTACTTCAGTGCTGCTTTGCCACAAAAAGTCTTTTGGGTACGGCTCTGCCGCACCCTTGCGGTAAGCCTGCGGCTTACCGTTATTCCACCCTAAATATCAGGCTATGCCTAAACTGTTCCATCTTGTTGCTGCACCGAAGAGCTTTTGCCTTATCACTGATCCTGTCTTTGTCGCTATTCCACTCACCAACTACTCGCAGACGGCGGAAAATGCTGACATTAAAGAACGAATTCGTGCCGAAGGCATGGAACGCTCGCAGATCATGACGACGATGCACGTGCTGACGGACATTTGAGCTGGCGATGCGTGATGAGTTGTTGCCGCGTTTTAGCAAAGCGGCGATGCCTGCTGCCGAAGCGTGAAGTTGCAGAAGATTCCGCACTGGCGACCCCGCAAAGACGCAATAGCACCGGCACAAGATCAGAAAACGATCGGGGAAGTCAGTGATCTTTGTGTGGTGATAATCAACCGCCGATGAAGCTCATTGATCGTGAGGGAGCGACAAAGCTGGGATCGTTGATGTAGTGGCGTGGTTCCTTCTTTAATATTACAGCTTCGATGAAGTCGATTATCTCTTCGCGCGAGGCGCCGCTGCGCACCACATCGCGCAGCGAATGTTCCACAGTCGAGAAAAGACAGGTGCGAATCTGGCCGTCCGCAGTTAATCGAATGCGCGAGCAGGCACCGCAAAACGGTTCGGTAACTGGAGCGATGATCCCAATCTCTCCCGGCGCACCATCCGCAAAAAGATAACGTGAAGATGTTTCCGACCCGCGTTCGACATTTAGCGGCACCAGCGGATAACGCTCGCTAATTCGCTCTCGCATTTCCCTTCCCGAAACAACCTGGGCACGATCCCAATCATGACCTGAATCGAGTGGCATGAACTCGATGAAACGCATCTTCACGCCATGTACTCGCGCAAACTCTGCAAAGTCGGCGACCTCGTCTTCGTTATGACCGCGCACGATCACGGCGTTGATCTTGATCGGTTCTAGCCCGGCAAGTTTCGCGGCTTCGATCCCCGCAAGGACTCGGTCGAGCACATCCACACCGGTCATCTCTTTAAAGACGTTGCGCTTCAAGCTGTCCAAACTGATCGTGATTCGATCAAGTCCCGCAGCCTTCAACCCCTCGGCTCGATCCGGAAGAAAGTACCCATTAGTAGTCAACGCCAGATCTTTCAGGCCGCGTGGTTTCAGCTTATCGAGCTTGGCGATGATGGTTTCAATCCCGCGTCGCATCATCGGCTCACCACCAGTCAGACGGACCTTCTCAATGCCGAGCTCGACAAAAATTTCGCAGACGTACTCGATCTCTTCGTACGACAACATCTGCTCTTTCGGTGCGATGGGAGGTTCGCCGTGCGGCAGACAGTAGAAGCATCGGAAATTGCAGCGGTCAGTAAGCGAAACGCGCAAATCGCGAATCTGACGGCCATATGAATCTTTAAGTACGAGTGACATCAGTTATCTCTTGCATTGATGATAATACGGCAGCGGTTGCCATCCAAATTGCGCTGCTCAGGAGATCTCGCAAGTCAGTTTTGCATCCTTAACATCGATAACCACGCGCGCACCTCTTTGCCGCATGAAAGTCTCGAAGGCCGCTTTTTCAACCGCTCCCACCAGCTCAGTTTGCAAACCACGTGCACCTGTATCTCTCTTTTCGCTGCGCGAGATGATGTGGTTTAGCGCCTGATCTGTAACAGTCAGCTCCAGATTTTCTCCCCTGAATTCGTTCTTGAATTGCGGAAGGACATTCTCGACCAGGATCTGTTTCAACGTTTCTGAGGACAGCCGTGGGAAGCTGACAATCCGCGAAAATCTTCCTATCAATTCCGGCAAGAACCCGAATTTCTGAAACGAGCCGACTTCATCCAAAGTCAACTCGCTCAAGTCGTCACCAACAACGTTGCGAAATCCGATGTTGCTGCGGTTCTCTCGCAACAGCTCGTCCATTCCCGAGAACGCACCGCAAGCAATGAATGGAATGTCGCGCGTGGACATTTGAATTCGACCGCCGTATTCGGAAAAGCCATAGTCCATCGCGACCACGACGTCGGCTCCGTGCATCATCCCTAGTAACTCGCGTTGCACTCCGTAGCCCGAAACATCTTTCGTGGTCCCCTGACCAGCAAAGCGAGCGTTGCTACTTGACGATGCAATCTTGTCGAATTCATCCAGACACACCACACCACATTCGGCAAGATGCTGGTTACCGTCAGCATTGATCATCAGCCGTGTGAGAATCGTGCGTACGTCATCTCCGATGTAACCACTCTCGGTGAAGCTAGTGATGTCGACAATGACAGTGGGCAGTTTCAGGATGTTTTGGAATAGCAACTCAACCAGGAACGTTTTGCCGCAACCGGTTGGTCCAAGCATCAGAATATTCTGCTTGGGAGGAAGATCTGTGACTGGTTCGCCCTCCAGGTACAGCCGCTTCAGCCGTCGCACGTGACGATAGGCCATCAAGGAAAGCGCGCGACGCTGGTCCTGCTGCCCCTTATAACCAAGACGTTCCAGTTCGTCCGAGATCGCCATCGGCGAAAGTATTGGGAGCTGCGTAATAAACTCGCGACGATCTTCCTCCCAATCGGGTTGGATGGGCTCGTCAACCGGGTTGTCGAATGGATAGTCGTCAGAAGTAATGTCTCGCATAACTCACCTTGCTTCCCACATATTTTGATCCCACAAGCTAAACCTGAGATTCTCAATTCGCAACCACCGGGCGACTTATAACTTCGCCTTCGAATTACTAACAGACTGGCAACCCGATAGCCTACCCGCCCATCTGAGGGCTGAGCGCGCAACGTGCGATCCCATTCATTTCCCTGGGAACGAGCCCAACCGCTCGCATTGCCGCGAGACCGGTCTCCCCGGTAGTTCCACCCTCAACTCGTACTATTGGCAACAAAAGAGGTGCTTATGCGAAGAGTTACTCCGACCGCCGCAGGTCTACTAAGTGCGGTAATGCTCGTATGCCTGGTGTTGGCGCCCGCTTCACGCACTCAAGAAATAACGTCATCTGCCCAAACCTCTGTTCCAGATTTTCACGGTCACGCTGCAAACATCATCATTCCGCAGTCGCGCGCCTACAATTTGCATTCACAGTCAGACGGGATCCGCATTAGCCAGGTGACCGCTGACGTCCGCATCCTGGAGCAGGTGGCGACCACGACGTTAGATGTACATCTCTCGAATCCAGGTGGAACTCAGCAAGAAGCGGTGATGCTGGTCCCGGTTCCCGATGGTGCCGTGGTCCGTTCATTCACCTTCGCGGGTTCATCAAGCGAACCCTCGGCAAAACTGCTTCCAAAGCACGAAGCCAAATCCATCTATCGTTCTATTGTCAGCAAACTGCGTGATCCGGCGTTGTTGGAGTTCGCCGGATACAACCTGGTTCGTTCGAGCGTTTTTCCTGTCACTGCAAACGGCGAGCAGCGTGTGCGACTGGTCTACGAACATATTCTGACGGCGGACGGTAATCGCGTTGATTACGTACTTCCGCGGAGCGAGTCGTTCGAAGCCAGTGAAACACCTTGGAAGGTATCGGTTCGAGTTCAATCAAAGAACTCTCTTTCAGCAATCTATTCACCAAGTCATCAAATAGATGTGGAACGATCTGGCGTAAATCAAGCCGCGATCAATGTGACCGGCGATAAGAAGATCGAACCTGGTCCATTTCGTCTTTCTTACCTGGTCGAAGGAAAGGGATTAACTGCTTCGCTGCTTGCATATCCCGATGCTCGTATCGGCGGAGGATATTTTTTATTGCTCGCAGGTGTGCCCGCCAACGCGCGAACGACCGCGCCAAAGATCAAACGTGAAGTCACTCTCGTCATCGACCGCTCGGGAAGC
>DATBMP010000403.1:0-14324 GCA_036554845.1 Pyrinomonadaceae bacterium | reverse complement strand
AAATGACGCACTGGCGATCGAAGCAGCTGCAAAGAGACAAGCACCTCCGATTCCTCTAGGTACTCAGTTTGCGCTTTGGCTGCAGCCAAAATTGATGCCCTACACGGTCGGTTCTTTTGCCTCGGTGATCTTGTTTATCGGGATGTTTGCTGGTTTGCGACCGCACTTTGTCGCACTTCAGGAAGCTGCGGCAATGCAGAATGCTAACTTTGTGAGCTTCGTTCCTGGTGGTTACGATCTCAATAAGCCGGTAACGCCTGAAATGTTTTCGGCACAACGTGCTCCTTTTGCCGAACAATCTCCGACGCTAAACCCTGATGGCGCACTTGCGGCGTTGACCGGTTCGTCGGTGAATTCTGACTTTCAGGATAATCAGTACGACGATGACATGATCGTTGTCGCTGATGTGTTCAGCAACGGCGCGGCATCGCTCGCGGGCGTTGTTCAACCACCACGTGACCCTCGTCTACTGACCGAGTTTGAGATTGCCATTCGACGTGATGCCGCGTTTGTGCCTGCATCAATGGACCGTCGCCCCGACACTATGCGCGTGGTCTTCACGGTGCAGAAGGTGGACGTGCGCGAAAGCAATTTCTAACGCGAAGCAGCCACTCGATTTTTCATCCACGCTCAGCTGAATCACGGCGTCCCTTCCCGCTAAAATTTCCCCGATCGTCTCGGTTATCTCTCACCCTAAAACTGGACGATTCGCGAGATAAAAGCACGCTAATCACTCAAAACTGAGTCGCTTGACGCACTGCACGTCGCATGTTAGGTTTGCGACTCACTGTTCTGAAAACAATCCAAACTTAAACAATGCTTTTGGGATCACCAGCCTGGAGAGACGCTTGACTGCACCCGCGCTTGAACTCAAAACAACCCCTCTTAATTCTCTGCATCGTCAGATGGGTGGTCGCATGGTGGACTTCGGCGGTTGGGATATGCCGGTGCAGTATCCCGCGGGTACCGTCGAAGAACATATGGCGACACGCACTCGCGCCGGTCTCTTCGATGTTTCGCATATGGGTGAGGTCGATGTGCGCGGCACAGATGCAATCACCTTCGTCAATTACATCACTTCGAACGACGCTTCAAAGTTAACCGACGGCCAGGCGCAGTACACCGCGTTGACGACTCCCGCAGGAACCGTTGTCGACGATCTTCTTGTTTATCGCTTTTCAGCAGACCACCTGCTTTTGGTTGTTAATGCCGGTACGACGGATAAGGACTGGGACTGGATCAGTTCACACAAGAGCAAGCAGTCAGTGGAACTGCGGAATGCTAGTTCAGAGTACTGTCAGATCGCTGTACAAGGACCGAACGCATTGGACATTCTTCAGCGATTGACTGACATGCCTCTCAACGCGATCAAGTACTATCACTTTCGCGAAGGTCAGGTTGATGGTGTGCAGTCGATCGTTTCACGGACGGGTTATACGGGTGAGGATGGATTTGAAGTTTATGCGGCTCCCGACAAGGCCGAACAACTGTGGAAAAAGCTTCTTGATGCGGGAAACTTCGATGCGGCTGACGGTCTTGTGCCTTGTGGTCTCGCCGCACGCAACACTCTTCGATTAGAGGCAGCAATGGCGCTGTACGGCCACGAGATCGACGAGACTACAACTTTGCTGGAAGCGAACCTCGGCTGGATCTGCAAACTTAATAAGGGTGACTTCATTGGCCGGGAAAGCTTGGCAAAGCAGAAGGAGGCCGGCATTACTCGCCGTCTAATCGGGTTTGAGATGTCAGAGCGCGGAATCGCTCGTGATGGTCAAGAGATAGTCTTGAACTCGGAAGTGGTAGGTAAAGTGACTTCTGGAAGTCCGGCTCCTTATCTAAAGAAGAATATCGGACTCGGTTATGTTCCGACTGCGTTGGCAAAAGAAGGTCAAACAATTCAGATCGATGTTCGAGGGAAACTGCTCAATGCGCAGATCGTGAAGACTCCGTTCTATAAACGTGAAAGATGACAGCTTACTCTTTGGATTTCGGCCTTTGGCTTTGTTCGCAAACCCAAGCCCTAAGTACAAAGAACAGTGTTTCTAGAGAGGATTGCCCATGGCGAACGTCCCTGAAGACTTACATTATAGTAAAGACCATGAATGGGTCAGAGTGGATGGCGAAATTGCCATCGTTGGTATCACAGACTACGCTCAGAATTCACTTGGCGATGTTGTCTACGTTGAACTGCCCAAGGTTGGCGACGACTTCTCAGCTAATGAATCATTCGGCTCGGTTGAATCTGTGAAAGCTGTTTCCGAGATGTTTACACCGGTCACCGGCGAAGTGATCGAAGTAAACGAATCGCTCACCGATGAACCTGAGCAGGTGAATACAGATCCTTATGGCGCAGGTTGGATGATCCGGTTGCGCATGGCTAATCCCGGTGAAGCTGACAGCCTTTTGACCGCCGCCGAGTACGAAGATTTTACGAAAGCTGAGACCGAGTAAAGTTGCGCTACATTCCTAATTCGCCCGAAGAGCGGGCCGCGATGCTTCACCAGATCGGCCTGAACTCAGCCGAAGAACTATTCGACTCAATCCCATCTGATTTAAAACTCGCGCGCCCACTCAACACACCAGCAGCACTTTCTGAACTGGAATTACTTTCCAGTTTTGAAAACATGGCCGCAGAGAACCCCGGCTCACGCCGGACGAGTTTCCTGGGCGCCGGTGCCTATTCCCACTATATTCCCACGATCGTCGATCATATCATCTCGCGGTCGGAATTCTTCACTGCCTATACGCCTTACCAACCTGAAATCTCGCAAGGCACGCTTCAGGTGATTTTCGAGTTTCAAACGCTGGTCTGTCAGTTAACGGGAATGGAAGTAGCAAATGCTTCTATGTACGACGGATCAACCGCACTTGCCGAAGCAGTGTTAATGGCCGAGCGTGTTACTCGACGCTCGAAAGTAATCGCTTGCGGAGCGGTCCATCCCGAGTATCTCGAAGTAGTTCGCACTTACGTACAACACGCGGGCATCGATCTCGAGGTTGTTGCTACTGAGCCCCGAACGGGCCAAACTGCTTCAGTTGATCAAGTTCTTGACGATAAGACGGCGGCGATAGTTGTGCAGTCACCGAACTTCTTCGGTTGTCTCGAAGACGTTGAATCCATAGCCAGGAAGGCGCATGCCGCCGGGGCACTGTTGATTGTCGCGATCACCGAGCCGATCTCTTTGGGCCTGGTAAAGTCGCCCGGAGCACTCGGTGCTGACATCGTTGTCGCTGAAGGACAATCATTTGGTGTTCCGCTTTCTTTTGGTGGCCCGTACCTCGGACTTTTTGCAACCCGTGAAAAATACGCGCGGCAAATTCCGGGGCGATTGGTGGGCGAGGCCTACGATAAAGAAGGACGCCGCGGTTTTGTTCTCACACTGGCCACACGCGAACAGCACATCCGCCGTGAAAAGGCCACTTCAAATATTTGTACCAACGAGGGGTTGATTGCCTTGGCCGCAACGGTCTATCTCGAAACGATGGGGAAACGAGGGTTGCAGGAAGTGGCCCATCAATGCGCGCAAAAGACTGCCTATGCTGCCAGGAAGATCTCAGCACTCGAAGGCTTTTCACTTCCCTTCACCGCACCGCGATTCAATGAGTTTGTGGTCCAGGCCCCTACAGATGCGGCGGAGTTGCTGAAGAGACTGGCGAAAGAACATCAAATCACCGGAGGATTGGCCCTTTCGCAATACTTCGCAGACCGACGTAACGAGTTTCTGGTCTGCGTTACGGAAACCAATTCCCGAAGTGAGATTGATGAGCTGGTCGACGGTTTATCAAAAAGCGCGAAGCAGTAATCCAAACAAGTGAGCAAGATGATGAGTAAGCGAATCGTCACATTTGCCTTCTGTTTCCTGCTGGCTGTCGCTACATCCAACGCGCAGACCAACCCTAAATGTCCAACGCTCGAAATGAGCTCACCTGATCTGGCAGTTGAAGGCACTGACATCACTTTCACTATGAAGCTCGCAGGGGGTGACCAAAGTGTGACGCCAACCTTCAACTGGAGCATCTCAGCAGGAAAGATCAAACAAGGTCAGGGGACATCATCGATTGTGGTGGATACGACGGACTTGGGAGGTCAGACAGTAACAGCAACCGTTGACATCGGAGGGTTCGACCCTGCCTGCGATAGAACCAAGTCTGCTACCAGCTCAATCGATAAAAAAGTCGAGCCGCTGAAGTCAGATGAGTACAGCAGTACTACGATTAAGCTCGAGACAGACCGATTAGACAGGTTCGCAATAGCCTTGATGAATGATCCGATGGTCCAGGGTTACATAATGGCGTACGGTGGTCGTGTTGGTCAGACTGGTGAAGCGCAAGTTCTTGCGGATCGCACCAAGAAATACCTGGTTGAACGCGGCATTGATGAGACGAGGCTGGTCACAGTTGACAGCGGCTTTCGTGAACAACTGACCACTGAACTCTGGATAGTCCCGCCTGGCGCCACTCCTCCAGAACCGCAACCGACAGTGGATCCCAGTGAGGTAAAGCCTATCAAGCAAGAACCGAAGAAGACGACACCAACTCCCAAGCGTTCAAAGCCTTAACAGGCCTCTTTTTTTAGTCATGACATCGTCGATTACAAAAGTCACCTCTCACATCAGCCACAACGAAGCGCTTATCTTCGAGCGCTCGCAACCCGGCCGTATTGGTTATCGCCTTCCGCCGCTGGATGTGGATGAACAGTCACTGGACGAGATCATTCCGAAGAATCTTCAGCGTGATGACGATCTCGAGGGCGTTCCTGAGGTGAGTGAAGTCGATGTGATTCGCCACTTCATTCGCATGTCAACGTGGAACTACTCGATCGATCTCGGAATGTATCCGCTGGGTTCATGCACGATGAAATATAATTCGCGGCTGAATGAGAAGGTCGCGCGGATTCCGGGTTTCGCTAATCTTCATCCACTCAGTAACGACGATGATGCGCAGGGAGCACTGGAGGTCATTTATGAACTCCAGGAACACCTGGCTGAGATAACGGGTCTGCCGGGAGTGTCACTGCAACCTGCAGCCGGTGCGCACGGCGAGATGACAGGTGTGATGATCATCCGCGCGTTTATCGATGCGCGCGATGGTGAAGGAGCGTCGGCAAAACGGCGCACGATGCTGATTCCGGATTCCGCGCACGGAACCAATCCCGCTTCCGCACACCTCTCTGGTTTTTCGGTAAAGACGATCCGTTCAACTGCTGAAGGTCTGACCGACCTGGACCACCTGCGCGAATTGTGCGCTGCCGGTGATGTAGCGGGATTCATGCTGACAAATCCCAACACGCTGGGCCTGTTTGAAAGGAACATCAGTGAGATCTGTCGCGTCGTTCATGATGCCGGCGGCCTGGTTTACATGGATGGCGCCAATATGAACGCTTTGGTGGGAATTGCTCGACCGGGTGATATGGGTGTAGATGTAATTCACTTAAACCTGCACAAAACTTTCTCAACACCACACGGGGGTGGTGGGCCAGGTTGTGGACCATGCTGCGTAACCAAAGAACTGGAACCATTTCTTCCCGTCCCGCGCATTGTGAAGCAGGGTGATGCTTAACAACTCGATTTCAATCAACCACAGTCGATCGGCCGGGTTAAGGCATTCTTTGGCAACTACGGAATGATGTTGCGCGCCCTCGCGTATATCCAGACACACGGTTTTGATGGTTTGCGCGAAGCTACTGAAGCGGCTGTTTTGAATGCACGTTATATCGCCCATGGCCTGGTTAGCGATTACGAGAAGCCGTTTGATTCGCCGCCGATGCATGAAGTGGTCTTCACCGATAAGCGACAGTCGCGTAAGGGAGTGCACACGCTCGATATTGCGAAGCGATTGATCGACTACGGGTTTCATCCGATGACTATCTACTTCCCGTTAATTGTGCAGGGGGCGATGTTGATTGAGCCCACCGAGTCAGTGGGCCATCAAGAGTTGGACCAGTTCATTGAGGCGATGAAGTCGATTGCCAGGGAAGCTCTCGAAGATCCCGAGCTGGTGTTAAATGCTCCGTACTCGACGCGAGTGGGTCGATTGGACGAGGCGGCCGCGGCCAGGAAGCCCGTGTTGCGATGGAAGCCGAAAAGCGCTGCGGCTTCGTAGGCTTGGTCAGCCGGGACTTTGGTCTTTGGTTTTAGGTCTTTGGGCTTTCGTTCGTATGGCTCCTTGTCGTTTACGGAGCGAAACAATTGCCCGATCCACGAAAGCACACAAAACAGCACTAAAAAGATTAAAGACCCAAGATCAAAAGCCAAGACCAAAACTCAACCCAAGCCCAACACCCACTGACAACTGACTACCGACCCCCCGTTTTCCCCGCTGACGGCACCCTCAATAACGCTAACCTCTCAACCACTCTCCCGTTAACAATATGCTCTTCAACAATCTCCGGAACATCTGACGCGCGAACCTGCGCATACCAAATTCCATCGGGATAGACCATCACCGCAGCGCCAATCGCACAAAAACCCACCGAGCCGCATTCGGTTAGAACAACCGAGCCATTTGGGTTCTTTCCTTTCTTCTCTTTGCCAAACAGCATTTGTCGAGCTCGCAACTCGCGCTCAAAGGCGGCCTTCACTTCCGCACTGTCAACTGCCGAACAGGACTTGCCGGTACACACGAACACATGATGCTGAATTGGCGCGGTTGCCACTGGCGCGAGCGTCTCTAACTTCTCGCAATCATCGATGAAGATTGAATCAGACATGACACGGCAATGCTATCACGGAGTTGGTGGAAGGGGCTTTGTGGTTGAAGTGAGGGACGTTTTGAATTTCGGATTTGGGATTGGAATGCGGAATTGGGGATTGCGGATGGCGGACCCTAAAGCCACCGCGGTCCGCCATCCGAAATCCGCAATCCGAAATCCAAATCCGCAACCTCAAATCCAAATTTCAAATCAACCCAAATGTATGTAGAATACAAAGTTAAGGGGTGACCGCTAAACGACCGCAATCGTTAACGCGTGGTCTTATGTGGTCGCCCAAATTAATTTAACCGCCCCAGACGGATCTCAGTTTTATGGCTACGGGCCTCGTAATTCACATCTCCTCCGGCGCAGACAAGCACACCGAGGTTTTGACTGAAGAACACATTCGCATTGGCAGTTGCGAAGGCTGCGATCTGCGTCTTCGGGCCCACGATCTTCCCTCAGAACGTGATCCCAACGGCGTAGTCATGGAACTTACGCGAAACAAGGGTGCGTATCGCGTGACCCATATCGATCCGCTTCTCAACCTTACTCGCAATGGAAGTAACCTTGCTGTTGGTGACGAGATCCGCGACGGCGATGATGTCCATTTCAAACCGTCCGGTTTAGCACTTCAGTTCTTCCCGATTCGTTCGCTACCCGCGGTTGTTCCTGAAACCCAACCGACGCACGTGGCCCCTTTTATTGAGGCTGCGGCAATTGAATCAGCGGCAACGGCCCGTCGCGATGACGCTAAAGTGTTCCTTCGCGAATTCACTCGGGAGTTGGTCCGCGAAATAAAGCCGAGCACAAAACTGATCACGCTCGCGATCGCCCTGTCACTTGTTGGCGGCGTTCTCTACATCGGATTCGCTATGTACAAGGAGCTGCAACGAAGCCGGCGCCTGATCACGGACCAGGGTGCGCAGCTGCAGCAGGTAAAGGATGAGATTAAAGGGACCACCCAGACGATCGTCGAGATTGATCGATCGAACCAGGAGATCCGAAACAGTCTTTCTCTCGCGGTTAAACTTCGCAGCGACTATGGCAGTGGAGTCTCGTTGATTGCTGGCTCGTTCTATTTTGTCGAAGCTGGCACCGGGCGTCCGCTTCGTCATCCTGAAGCACAAGTCAACGAAGGCGGCGCCAACGTGCAAACAAACGAACCCGCGCTGTTGACTCCCGAGGGTCGAGGAGAGATTGCTGAATACGAGTTCGTCGGCACTGGATTCTACGTGGGCGGTGGATACGTCATGACGAATCGTCACATCGCGCAACCGTGGCGCGCAGACGATCGTGCCGCGAGTTTAGGAAGCAGTGTTAACGGCCAACCACGTTTGAAGAAGCTGAATGCTTACTTCCCCGACCACCGCCAGCCAATACCTTTGAAGTTTAAGGCAGCCGCACAACGCGACGACCTTGCTGTGTGCATGCTCGACGTAACAGAGATCCCCACCAATATCCCGGTACTACCTCTGGAAACTGATGCGAATTCCATTGCGGTGGGTAAAACTGTCGTGATGATGGGCTATCCTTCAGGCCCTGACCGATTGCTCGCTCTGCTTGACGATGCAGAATCCCGCGGCATCCAACAACGCTATGGTTCGCTGGATGCGCTCTTGGGTTACCTGGCAGAGTCGAGACGAATTCAACCACTAACGACACAGGGCAACATTACTGACCTTGATGTTCGTAGGATTGCGTACGACGCACGTACGGCTGAAGGCGGATCAGGTGCACCCCTCTTTGGACCATCGGGCAGAGTGATTGGTGTGAATTTCGCAGTTTTTACCGAGAACCAAGCCTCGAACTTCGCCGTACCGATTCAATATGGAATAATCCTTCTCGAACGCGCCGGATGGGAACCTCCTCCGGCGAAAGATAATAAGGATATGGAAACTGCAGCTTCGCAGAATTCTCTTGCTGGCTCTCCAAAGTAAGATTTTTGCTCACCATTCCTCCTGATTGCTCTCCGTCAAGAAAACGTAATGGAGCTCAGACGTCATCCTAGACGCAGACGGATCCGTCCAGATGCTTTCGCACACTGTCAGAATTAACAGTTACCCAGCAGTCGACCCTTGCGCAGACGTATCGGCGAGGAAAACTGAAATTGACATCAGACAATTGGTCCCTCGTGACCAGGACTGAAGACAAGCGAGATCGTTGTTGCAGTCGCAAAGCTGCACCATTTGATAACTATTTTTTCACCGAGCGATTTTAGACTGATGCTATATTTGAATTGCCAGCTGGCGGCATAGAGGTTGCTCAAAAGCTGGATGTGCAATTCAAAATTTTGAATTGGCGTTACGGCGACGGAAGAATGTTGCAGTGACGATTTACTCCTTGAAAGTAGATGACATAAATCCCAACTTGCCCCTCAAGCTTCGTCGAAAACCCAGTCTGAGACTTCTCTCAGCACTGCTATTTTTGATTGCAGGTCCGTGTCAGTTTGTCATTGCGCAACATTCAAATGACACTGGCATGATCTCGGCCACACCCGTTGCGGGCGAAGCGGACCTGTTTCGCCTCGAGATCACCAAAGTTCCTGCCGGTGCCGAGTTGATTACGATTCACGCTCGTTGGGATGGCCTCAATTCGACAACCAACGACAAGTGGATTCCGGTCGTCAGCGTCCTCCGAGATACTTTGGGAGATCGCGACCCCGAAAACGACCGCTTGCGTTACGTTTGGCCTCTTACATACACGAATCCGACTTTCCGGCAGAAGTTGTCTGGCGCGATTCCCTTCCTGTACATGCGCGTCGGCAATAAGAATGGCGTTTCCAATAGACCACCGCCACCGGCGTTGGACCTCGCCGCCGCCGACCGAGAAGTCTGGCAAAAGATCTTTTGGACCGCGCTGCAAAACATCCTTCTAGATCCGTACGGAATTCCGGTGAAGGCATCCACTCGCTCGTATCAAAGAAACGTTGCCGATTATCGCAAGTCGCAAATAGTTCGCGCGCTCGCAGTTTTAGCGCTCTACCAGAGCATGCAACAGGACAAGGAACAGGCGCTTGTGTTTTCCGACTCTGAGATGGCAGCGATCCAAGCTCGTCTCTTGTTGACTGACAAGACTTTCGGAGGATTACTCGACGAGCTTAATCTTCAACGCTATTACAACAAAGATCTCGTTTCGACTCGTGACGCTCGGGGTCACAATTGGGACCTGCTTCGCCAGCGAGCGGAAGCCGAGTCGCTCTACTTCGAACCGCTGGAGATGCCTGATGGCAGTGTGACTCATGCGCTCTTGTGGGTCGCCAAGTCAGACGTGACGGGTAAACGCGATCAGCGTTTCGAGTCGCGCTTCCTGAACATCGCAAAACCATGGGGAGATAAGAGACTTCTCAACTGGAAGGGCTTTGAAGAGATTCGTTACTTTGACGCGGACAGTCGTCCTGTTAATTCAGACACGCCCGGCGCCCAGCCAGTCGAAATGATCCCTCTTGCGCTTTATGGTCTCGACAATCCCAAGATTCCGATGTTGCTCGTGGATTTTCGTGACAGCTTGAATCCGAAGAAACGCGAGATGTCCCGTCGTTTGTTGCAGGACGTGACGCGCAACGTACTTTCGCTCTCAAAGTTTGGCGATGTTCCTTACTTCCTCGGACGAACCGTTTTTGATTTCGTTACCAGCCGCCGAGGAATCGATTTTAATCAACCATCGCGACTGCGCACGTACTCACAACTTAAACTGCTGCTGGCTTTGAACGATTCGCTTGATCCTGAGCTTCGAACCGAAATTGGCAAGCGTCTCGAAAAGGTTTCATTGAATCCAATGGAGAACGACCTTGAGACGGAAGCGAAACTTGCCAGACAGCAGTTCGCCGCCTTGATCAGTTATGCGGGGCAACCCGATGGGCTATCCGCGCGCCTCGACAAAGATCGTCGCACGGAGATGGTCAAGCTCGAGCACGGTCGCACGGAACAGATCTTCTTTCGACTGGCAAATGTCTTGACCTTTGGGAGATACGTACATCGCGAAAAGACTGACCCGCAGATGGAGTCACGTCTCGACGTGTCGCGTCGGCTTGACTATCACACAAACTTTCTTCGTGAGGTCTCGCGTTCAAGTCCGCAGATTGACGTGAAGTGGAATTTGGAGGATGTGCGTCGCTCACTGCATTACATTTCGCTACATGGTTCCGAAGCGAAGTCGAAAGCGATCAGCGCGACGGTGAAGATCTTCGTACGGACGCGTGATGACGATACGCGGCGTGCTTGTCTCGAAAGTCTCTCGAAGCTTAACAACCCCAAGGCTCGCCAGCAGTTGATTCGGATCTCGCAAAGCAGAGAACTGGACCAGGCCGGTAGAGATCTACTGATTGCGTATCTCGAAGATCCTGATCAGCTGGATCCGTTAACCACTAGTTTCAAATCGAGTGGTGAGAGGGTAGAACAGCGGTAGCGATCATGAGTTGTTTCTTGCGGGCACGGTCTTTACACCTTTGTTCTGAAGCAAGAGTGCTTCTCTTCCACCGAACTCTCTCTTGCGTCGTCTTCAGCATCCTCACTCTAATAGTTCTCCCATTTACTTCCCTGGGCCAGGTTAAGAGAGTTGTCATCTTCAAGTGTGACGGCTTGCCTCCTGTAGCAGTGGATCGGTTCGTGCGCGAACGTGATCCACGCACCGGCAAGAGTCAGTTGCCCTGGTTTGATCATGTCTTCTATCAGGGTGGCGCCCGCCTCTCTAACTTTTACGTTCGCGGGATGAGCCTCTCTGGCCCATCCTGGTCTCTACTGGAAACCGGCCAACACCTCAAGATAAAAGGCAATGTTGAGTTCGATCGCTACACACAACGAACGTACGACTATCTGAACTTCATTCCGTTTGTGGTAAATACCACTCGCGGAGCGCGCGTTGACATGCCCGCCGCCGAAGTCCTTGATTCGATCGGCGATCCGTTACTCATCGACGCTTACGCGCATGATGAACGTCACATCTCATTCTCCCTGTTTCAACGTGGCCCCCGGTTCATCACGTATCAGAAGAGCATGGAGAACTTTTTCAAGCGTCCCGCGCGTGAGCTGTTTGACGAATGGACCATGGGTCTGGGAATGCGTGAGGCGCTCCCGGAACAACTCGTTCGCGAACTGATCGAGAAACTGCAGGATCCAAATCTAAAGTATCTCGATCTTTCCCTGACTGACTTTGACCACGCCGCGCATCACAACAACGATCGCGAGACACACCTGCTGGCCCTGAAACACATCGACAACATCGTGGGTCAAATTTGGACTGCGATACAGAAAAGTCCCGTAGCCGATGAGACCGCATTTATCATCGTTTCGGATCACGGAGTCAACACAACCGAAGGCGTATACAGTCAGGGTTACAACCTGGTTAAGTTGTTGGGAAGCTCGGCCGGAGGCGGACACCACGTGGTCACGAAGCGGCGTTTGCTATTGGATTACGCGATCAAGGGGATGAATCCGTTCATCTCGCTGATCACGACTACGACACGCGATTCCCAGTATCTTCAAAAGCAAAGCACAGACTATCCAACGGTAATGCTCGACTTTGACGGGAACGAGCGCGCGTCAATTCACCTGCGTAATAGCGATCTTAATCAACTACACATCCTGTTACAGCAGCTTGCTCGTCGTGATCTCTCGGAACCGCTGCGCAAAGCCGCGACCAACACCTTCTTTCAGACTCTAAACGCTAACCGTCCGTCATGGCAGAAGAGTCTTGGTGAGATGAATGAAGAGCTAGGCGCTTTGCGAAGAAGCATTGAGCAGCAGCGGGTACTCTGGGAGGCCCAACCAAAGAAGTTCACGAAAGAAGAGTTGGCCCAGGGGCGTGACGACGAGTCGAAACGTGTTTATGCGCAACTCAATCGCTGGTTGAATGCTGAAAAGCAGTACTCAACGTTCGTCACCGTGATGACGAATCTCCTGGCGCTGCATCCGGAAAACTTTGAGCCTGAGAAGTTAAAGATTGAGGAAGTCATCGCCAAACGCGCAATGGGTGATCGGAACACGATTCATCAGTTGCAGAACTATGTTGTCGGGCCTGGGCCATCCGGTTTGGTGTTGAATGGCGACGGCAGCTTGAATCTGGAGAGCAGTTTCCGGCGCATTAATTACTTCTCACTCTTGAATCAGGTTGCGGTAAGAAACAATGTGCAAAGGGGTGTGTCCAATCGACCGATTGACATCATTGCCCTCCGGGTTCCTTCGCACTTACTCACGCAACTTAATGAACCCAACCTGTCTTCTGATGCTGTCTGGGTCTACGGTGGTCCAGACAGACAAGCGTTGATACTGGCTCGCAACGACGAGCGGGGTTTGAGTTTTCGTTATCTTCCCATTCGAGGTCTGACGCAGGACATTTCGGGTAAGGTGACGTTTGAACAGATCTCGTGGCAATCAGGGCTGCCGCTTAAAATATTTGAAGATGATCAGTTTGCGATACCGGTCGAGCACCGCGCGCGATGGTTAAGTGAGTGGCACACCGACCTCGAGTGGCTGACTGCTTTGCATCGCACAAAATACTCGAATGGACTAATCGGGCTGCACGAGGAGTTGGCCCAGCATCCTTTTACTCGCCTTCCTTTGAACGCGCCCGGTCTCTCGAGGAACGACATGCTTATGCGACGCTTCACTCACCGGCAACGTGAGCTGGTTGAGACGGATATGCTGTTGGTGGCGAACGACCATTGGAACTTTGACGTGCGTGGTTTCAATCCGGGCGGCAACCATGGTTCATTCTTCCGGGTGTCGACACATTCAACTTTCATGATTGCAGGCGGGAGAAAAACAAATTTACCAAAAGGTGTTGAGGTCGAGGCGCCCTACGATAGTCTGAGTTTTGTTCCCACCGTGTTGGCCATAACCGGGAAACTGTACGATGATAGCAATCCAATTCCGGTACTTTGGCAAAAAGGTTTTCGTCGTTTTCCTGGCCGCGTGATCTACGAGATCTTGCCTGAGAAGAATTTGCCACGGAACATTGTAGTGACTGGAGAAGCAGGAACACCTTGACCACATCGCGGGAAGAGCTGGCAACTGACTGGCGAGGCGAAGAGATCCAGGAGATTGACGAACTCGCCGAAGATGCCGAGCCTTCTAATCAGAACCGATCCCGCCGTTCGTTCATCTGGCTTCAATCCTTCGCCTTCCTGCTCGGACTCGGATTACTCGTCTACGTAGTCAACCGCGTCGGTGTGCAACCGATATTTGATGCGCTGCTGCGCGTTGGATTTGGATTCTTCGTCGTGTTGGGCCTTAGTGGATTGCGTCACGTATTTCGCGCGTCGGCAATGTGGGCCGCTGTGCCGCGAGAACACCGGCAGATCAGTTTCTTTCAAGCCTTCTCAGCGAGGCTTGGTGGCGAGGCGATCAGCTTTCTCACTTTTACCGGACCACTACTCGGTGAAGCGACAAAGGTAGCGTTGTTGCGTCGCAGGGTTCCTCTGACGTACGGCGTTCCCGCACTCGTCGTCGACAACCTGCTTTACAACCTCTCAGTCGTCTTCTTCATTCTCAGCGGTGCATGCGTGATGCTCTTTACGTATCAGCTCCCACCACTGGTCTATTACGTTCTTCTGAGTATCGCGATCGTTGCAGCGCTGGGAATACTCGCAGCAGCACTCGCAGCTAAGCGACGAATCATGTTGCTGACCTGGGCG
>DATBMP010000401.1:0-9813 GCA_036554845.1 Pyrinomonadaceae bacterium | reverse complement strand
AAATCCGCGGCTGGTGGCCGAAGACAAAACGGGGCGAGTAGTTGGATGGGCGGCACTCTCTCCAGTGTCTGCACGGTCGGTTTATAGAGGTGTTGCCGAAGTGAGTGTCTACGTCGCTCAAGAGTGCCGTGGCAAAGGAATCGGTCGCCAACTGCTGAACGCACTTATCGAACAATCCGAAGGCCACGGAATTTGGACCCTTCAGTCGAGCATGTTTCGTGAAAACTCTGCCACGCGGTCATTACACAAAGCTTGTGGCTTTCGAGAAGTCGGCATTCGCGAACGCATTGGCGAGTTAGACGGCGCCTGGCGCGACACGGTCCTCATGGAGAGGCGAAGCAGCGTAGTTGGTAAGGAACAAGAGACTAACGAAAACCGTAATAGAACTACCGATGTGATCATTTGGTATGGCAAGCAAGGAATACAACATCGAACTGCTTTTCAAGGCACTTGCGGATCCCACCCGATTGAGACTGATCAATCTGATGGGTAGTGATGAGGTCTGCGTCTGCTTCTTTGTCGAGGTGCTCAACACGAACCAGCCGAAGATTTCGCGGCATCTTGCGTATTTGCGTCGCGCCGGCGTGGTTGCGGCACGTCGCGATGGAAAGTGGATTCACTATCGGGTTGTTCAACCGCCTGATCCAAACGCCGCTAACATCTTTCGCGAAGTGCGCGCGTGGATGACCAACAATCCAAAGATGCAACGCGATCGCAACCAACTCGATCTGATCTGCTGCGCTGCTCAGCTTCCGATCCAATTACAGAAAGCGCCGCGGCCAACGAGTGTGGTTGCCTGAAATCGGGCCGCGGATGAAATGGATAACGCAGATCTGATTAAGGCAGTGAATTGCATTTGCCTCTTAGGTCTGCGTCATTCGCGACCATCCGCGGCCCGATTCTCTAAGTAGCTATATTGATCGTCTGAGTCGTAACACCGCGATCTCTGGTCTAACTCCAAACCTTACCGGCAACCCAATAACTCCAGTTCCACTCGAGACGAACAGCTGAGTCTCTCCGCGATGGTACAGTCCATGCGCGTACTTCAAGTCTTTTGTGAAAACGCGAGCCGGTGGTCCAAGCCAGGGAAGATCAATCTGGCCTCCGTGTGTATGCCCACTTAAGATCAAAGAGATCGATTCGGTCTGCGGAAAATCGATGACCCCCGGTTGATGCGATAATAGAACAGTAGGTCGCTTGAGACTGAGACCATAGAACGCGCGTGTCCAATCGGTTCCGCCCCACGACCAATCATCAATTCCTGAGAGTTGTATCGCATCACCGCCTCGTCGAATCTGCGTGTTGCGATTGTTAAGAACGGCGATCCTGTTGCGTTGTAAGGACCACGTCGTGAGTTCGGGATCGGTGTAATGATCGTGATTGCCTAAGACCGACCAAACGCCCCCAGGTGCATGTAATCTGCCCAACGCTTCGGCGCATGGTTCAATGAATCGGCGATAAGATGTTGTGTAATCTCCGGTCAAGACCATTAGATCCGGTTTAGTCTCGTTAGCTAACTCGACGGTGCGCTGGATCTGCTCGATGCCAAGTATGCGACTGTGATGTATATCGGTTAACTGCGCGATGCGAAATCCCTCGAACGCGTCAGGTAGATCGCGAATGAAGATATCGGTCTCAGCTATCCGATAGTTGTATGGCTCTATCAAACGTGCGTAGGCCGAAGTGAGTGAGACGGCAGCGAGCGGAGTTGCAGCTAGTCCCGTCAGGAATTGTCGGCGCGAGAGATTCAACTTCATCTGAGGCGATTGTAATTGATGCCGGGCAACTTTGATGGATTACAATCCACCTCACAGTCAAATCGGGACCCACCTTGACAATCTGAGGTTGCCGACTAGAATGAAATTCCGGCGCGGAGATGTGGCCGAGTGGCTGAAGGCGGCGGTTTGCTAAACCGTTAAGGGTCAAAAGCCCTTCACAGGTTCGAATCCTGTCATCTCCGCCAGAAACATAAAGTGACAAGCAAAGAGTGACAAGCGCAAGACCTGGCAGGTCTATTATCTTGTCACTCGTTCTGTTTTTAGGGATCGCCTGAATATGGTTCGAGTTCGATTTGCACCATCACCCACCGGTTATCTGCATATCGGTGCAGCTCGTTCAGCGCTCTTCAATTGGCTCTATGCGCGGAAGACGGGCGGTAAGTTTCTGCTGCGCATAGAAGACACCGATCTCCAACGTTCAACTGACGAATCTACCCGTTCGATTATCGAAGGTCTCAAGTGGTTGGGCCTGGACTACGACGAAGAGATCGTCTTCCAGTCAGACAACGCCCCGAAGCATCGCGAAGCCGCAAACCGATTGGTAGAGCAAGGAAAGGCCTACCGCGATTTCACGCCGAAGGAACAGCGTGACGAGAAAACAAAAGAAGGTATCGCGGAACGAGCGCGCGCTCAGGCAGGCGAAGGAATGGACCGAAGCAATCCATTTCGAGATTTATCAAAGTATGAATCCGATCGACGCGCTGCTGCGGGTGAACCTTTTGCCGTTCGTCTCAAGGTTCCCGTTGCAGGTAAAACTCAGTTCGACGACATTGTTTATGGCCCACAGGAGCGGGCCTTTTCTGAGATCGAGGATCTGGTTCTGCTTCGTTCTGATGGTCATCCGCTTTACAACCTCTCGGTAGTAATTGACGACATCGAGATGGGCATCACTCATGTAATTCGTGGACAGGACCACCTGACAAATACCCATAAACAGATTCTGCTTTACCAGGCACTGGGCGCGACCATTCCGCGGTTTGCACACCTGCCTCTAATCCTTGCACCGAACAAGAGCAAACTTTCAAAACGAAAGCACGGCGAGGTTGTCTCGTTAACAACGTATCGCGATCGTGGATTTGTTCCCGCTGCGTTTAGAAACTTCCTCGCGCTGCTCGGATGGTCCTCGCCTGATGGCACTGAACTCTTGTCAAAAGAGGAGTTGATAGAGAAGTTCTCTTTGGAAGGCATCGGCCGGGCAAACGCCATCTTCAATTTTCACGAGAACGATCCTCGCCATTGGACCGATGACAAAGCGTTGTGGATGAATGCCGAGTACGTTCGCACGATGCCGCTGGAAGAACTCCTCCCGATGGTCAAGGCAGAACTTCGGGCCAACAAGCTTTGGCGCGAAGAGTACGATGACGACGAACGCGACTGGCTGTTGAAGACGATCGATCTAATTCGGCAGAGGTACCACACGCTTAAAGATTTCTCGGAGCAAGGTCGGGCGTTCTTTTCTGACGATTTCGATTTTGATCCTGCGGCTGAGAATAAGAACCTCCGCAAGGAACCGAAGCTGAAGGATCTTTTGCCGGCTCTTGCAGATCGTCTGGAAGTTGTTGAGCCCTTCAATGCGGAAACAGCAGAAGCAGCGTTACGAGCGTATGCCGAAGACGCTGGAGTAAAAGCTGGTTTCTTGATCAACGGTGCCCGCACTATGTTGACTGGCCAGGCAGTTGGTCCTTCCATGTTCGAAATCTTCGAGACGCTTGGCCGCAAACGTTCTGTCGATCGATTGCGTAGCGGTGTGCCGTGGTTCGATGTAATGAACGCACTCGGCGACGTGTAAATGCTAGACTGCTTCCGCTGTTCCGTCCGGTAGGATTTGTTATTCACTTCCCGACAAACCTGTTTCAGGAAATGATCATAGCCAGATAGAGGAGTGAACAATGATCAAAACAATAGTTGTTTTCTCGTTTGCCTTTCTATGGCTGACAAGTGTGTGCGTGGCTCAGAACACCAACTCGTCAACCACCCAGCCTGCCCCGACGACCAACACCAATCGTAGTATTGCACCCCGACCAAAGCCTGCTCCGCCACAAAAAGCGGCGCCACCGTCAAAACCTACGCCGCCACCAACTCCAGCAAAACCACCCGCACCTGCACGACAACCAGCTGATCCCGGTTCTGCCACAGTCGTAGCAGCATTCAACCAGTTGCTCGAGGGAATACGCGCCGCAAATGTAGACGCGGTCACCAATGTCTATTGGAAATCGCCGCGCCTGGTGCTCTTCAACAACAACGGAACGGTGACGAAGGGTTGGGACCAGATGCGGAAGAATCGTGAGAGTTCATATCCTGACCTGAAAAACGTGAAGCTCGACGTGCGCGATGTTTCTGTGATTATGCTTGGTCGTGATGGAGCAGTAGTCAGTTGTCTCTGGACCCAGTCGCAAACTTACAAAGAGACACCTGAGACGGCAACCGGACGAATGACTTTGGTGTTTCGTAGAACTCCACAAGGTTGGCAAGCTGTTCATCTACATACTTCACCTGACAAAGAGGATCCGTCACGCGTGCTGCCGTCAGAACAAGCGACGCCTACACCGTCACCGACTCCTCCAAATCAGTGAGAGTGGCTTACTTTCCTGCGCGGGGTCGTAAACGATTCAACCACACGAACTAGAGCGATTCCGCCTGCCACAAAAATGAAGGGAAAGATTTCGATCAGGTAACGAGCTTCGGGATTTTCTCGGAACGCAAAGTAAGCGACGCGAAGAAAAACAATCAGCAACAGAAGCAGCAGATAACGACGAGCAGCAAAATCGCCGGACGACCAAAGGTACCAACAGCCCACCAGGGCGAGGAACGTGTAGATCCAGATCAATGCGGTAAAGAGTGGCAGAAAAATCTGTTGGCTAACGCTGTGCCTCACACCCTCATCCGGAAACAGCTCACCTTCGAATGGGTAGTAGTGTGAATGTGTATTGAACCAAAGTCCCACTGCGCGTTTCACCGGTAACGTTATGTAATAGCGAAAAGGCGCTCGAGCAATTCGTTCGCGCGCGATCACTCCAAAGCCAGCATCGATTGCGGGTGTCATCGCAACTGATCCTTCCGCGATCTCCTCCTCACTAACAGCTTCGTCATCCGGATCCTCTGACTCGGGAGTTTCGTTCTCAGATGATCGTTGCAGCGGTTCCGTCTCGCTCTCTAACTGAAACCCTGAATCCGCTTCTTCGATTGGCTGCCGTTGAGGTTGCGGATGATTGTATTTCTCGAACAGGGCCGCCACTCGTTGCTTCTCTTGTTCTGAATCAAAAGCGCGATTCGGTATCTCTTCTATGTCGATCGGCAAAGTATCGACCGACCATATGAATGAAGCGACATCTCCTTCGTCCACCAACCAGGTCCTCAACCACTTCAAATAACCTCGTGGCACGAACTCCCCGGGCATTTCTGCATGGGCCGGGGCCAGCGGTTGAAAGATCCGAAACGTTCGCCAGTTACGAAGGGTCCATGGCACAAGCACCAGACAGAACGCCAACGAGAAGAACGCTCCGAGATACGAGGCACGCGAAAGCCTCAACGCAACTTCATATCTTCCATCTGGTCGCTCTTTCAATCGTCGTGGTGCAAAGACGATCGAGACGACAAGAGTGATTCCGAGGGCTACAGCAAACAACGCACTGTCAGGACGACACATGACCGCCATGCCGCCAAGTAGTCCGGTGATGGACCACCACTGGAGAGCTTTCATCTGACCTTGTGAGCGAAAAGCAAGAGTTGCGGCAAGACAGGTAGCAACCGCAAGGAATGTCGTTAACGTTTCGGAAAGAATTGTTCCGCTATAGATCGCGGTAAAAGGACAGAGCGCAGCTAAAAAGAGAGCACCGATCGACGCAGAACGTTTTCGGTGTGCCTCGGGCTCCCAGTAAAAGGCGAGCAATGCCACGAGGGCGCAAGTACCCGTGTCGATAACTGATTGAACGATTCGTACGGCCGTGTTGTCTCCAAATCCGAACGCGCGATATACGCCAGCGAGAAAAAGCGGATATCCAGGAACACGAACAATTGACGGGAGGAACGGCGGTTCCGTGGCATGAGAGTAGATACCGCGTTCCATGAGGTTGCGAGCCAGCTGTGAGTAAACCCGACCGTCATCCGAATCATCGTTTGGAAGAAATCGGGCGATGACGACTCGAAATGACAAAGCCGCCAGAAGGAGGAGCACATAAACAACGATTCCTTTTTTAGCTTTGGCCATTTGAGGAGAGTGTCAGATCCAATTCTTAAGCTAGCACAACACGGAATCATGAAAAAAAGCCGTCCACGAGTTAACGTGGACGGCTCCGGTGAACTGTTGGGATTGGCCTGAGGCTGACTGTGTGCAACTTCCGAAAAGGAGGAGCACTAAGCAGTGAGACGACTGAACCGAAATCCTAACTAGTTTCTGGTTCAGAGGTCAGGCCGCAGCCACCTCACTGTGATAAGAACTCATATGTTTAGAATCACCTCCTTTCCAGTGTTGCCGCGATAATAAATTACATAGCCAGCATCGTCAATTGCTTTTTTGAATCAACTCCTTCAAGCACGCGAGTAAGCTAAACGACCATCAACATATACACGCCACGGATGTTGAATGCCGAAGAAGTAGGCAATCTCTCGGCAGTCCGCAACATCATGAATTACAAAATCAGCTCTCTTTCCTACCTCAAGTGAGCCGAGTTGTTCGCCGCGATTGAGACTGTACGCGGCGTTGATTGTTGCTGCCACTATCGACTCGGCCGGAAGCATCTTCATGTGTGTGGCGGCGATCGAAAATACCATTGGCAATGAAGGTGTTGGTGACGATCCGGGATTGAAGTCTGTGGCGAGTACTACAGCAAGGCCCCCTTCAATCATCGCTCTTGCGTCGGGATAGCGCGATGAACCAAGCGCGTAAACTGAACCGGGAAGTAAAACAGGCTGCACCCCAGCGGATTCAAGCGCTGCAATACCTTCAGCATCGGCATGTTCAAGGTGGTCTGCTGTCACCGCACGAAGTTCACTGGCCAACCTCGCTCCACCGGAAAGCGACAGTTGATCTGCGTGGATTCGAATGCCTAACCCGTGCTCACGTGCAGCGATAAGTATTCGTCGAGATTCTTCAACCGTAAACACCTTGTTCTCGCAAAAGACATCGCAGAACTCTGCCAGCGCGTCTTTCGCGACGCGTGGGATCATCTCCTCAATTAACATTGCAACATATTCATCCCGTCGCGATTTGTACTCCGGAGGACTGTCATGAGCGCCAAGGAAGGTGGGAACGTAACGAAGTGGTAGTTCCTCATCGAGCAACTTTATTGCTTGCAGAAGTTTCAGTTCGTGTTCGAGTGTCAACCCATAACCTGATTTCGCCTCAACGGTGGTTGTGCCTGAACCAAGGAACCACTGCGCGTAACGTTCCCCGGCATGGACCAACTCATCAAGGGAAGCGCTTCGGGTCGCTCGGACAGTCGCTTGAATTCCGCCGCCGCTTGCGGCGATCTCCTGATAAGTTTTTCCGCGTGCACGATCTTCGAATTCAGCAGCGCGATTGCTTGCGAAAACCGGATGCGTGTGGGCGTCGACAAAACCAGGGAGCATTGCACGGCCTCCGGCGTCGACGATCTCTTCATCGCCGTGAAGCTGGGCCTCGATCTGCGTGCGCCTTCCAACCTGTGCAATCTTTCCCGCGCGAACCAGCAATGCGCCGTCGGCAATGATGGATAACTCACTTAGTTCCGGACCAACCCGTGGTCGGGCGGGGCCAGCCAGAGTGACAAGTTGGGAACAGTTGATGATTGCGAGTGGTTGGTCCAAGGCTCTCAATGACCGCAAATCATTTGAAGTATCTGTAATGACCGGTGATCTTCCAGTTGAAAAGCACATCCTCAATCTTCGCGCCAGAACCGATGTTGTGCGCGATTAAATACCCGTTGCTTTCGTTGGACCATTCATTCACAACGATTCCAATGTGCGGCACGCCGGTAGTTAAGTTCCAACTGACGATGTCACCAGGTTTGTAATCATCTCGCTGATCGGTGATCGCCACAGACTTTCCCTTACGCTCGAAGTACTTCATAAGGTTCAGCACTCTGCGATGATCGATGTTCGTGTCTGGTCTTGAGGCGCCCCACGTCTTCGGATATTCAGACCATGCACGAAGCATGTTT
The DNA here is from genome assembly GCA_036554845.1 of Pyrinomonadaceae bacterium. Lineage (GTDB taxonomy): Bacteria > Acidobacteriota > Blastocatellia > Pyrinomonadales > Pyrinomonadaceae > PSRF01. The sequence continues at coordinate 1,898 of DATBMP010000401.1, read as the reverse complement.
TCATGGACTTCTTTCTGAAGATCAACACCAGCCTTCCGAAATGCACGCACCAGTACGTCAGAGCAAACTCCCGTCTCGATCGGGACGTCGCCGTTGGGGTAACTGATCGCGACATAAGCGGGATCATAGTTAACAGTCACTCCCGATTGTTCTCGAGCGCCTTCGATCAGTTTTCTCAGTTGAGGGGAGGCGTCGGGAGGTAACGGTTTGAGAGTGGGAGTGGCAGATACGACCGCCGGAGATTTCAATGCCTCGGCCGTCTCAATTGACGTCTTCTGTTGACACGCTGTCACTAGCACAACGAGTAAGATGATGTACTTCACAGACGATCTCATTTGGAATGCTCGATCAACCACTCGTTTATATCGCGATGCATCGGCGCAACCATTTCATGACCAGCGTCATAGGTTTCGAACTTCACATCCGGAACGCGAAGCGTAAGACGTGACGCATAGTCAGCAACTCTTGAAGGCGGATAGAACTCATCACGAGCACCAGTTAGATGAAAAACTGCGGCCCTGGTTGGTTTGTAGAGTTCACTCGTTTCCCAATCGCCGGGAATTCCCCCACAAACACCCACAACGCCCTTGAGATATTCGGGATGCGTAAAGGCGAAACGATAGTTGAGGGCGCATGATTGCGAGAACCCGAGCAGGAATACACGCCCGGGATCAATAAGATCCTCGCTCAGTAATTGGTCGATGACCTTAATCAACATCTGGTGATGAAGCCACACTGATTCCTCTGGGCGAAAGTTTGTCAGCCAACCAAAGCCGAAGCGCAATGGACCACCTGGCTCTTTTGGATCTCTCAGATGTTGATGGATTCCCTGCAGCGAAACGATAGCGAAGTTATCGGGTGCGATCTTTTTCGCTTCACGCATCATTTGACGCTTGTTAGCGCCGTAACCATGCAGAGCGATCAGGAGTGGTGCTGGCCGATTTTCTGGAAGGTGCAGATCGAAATAGAAAGCGAATTGGGCCTCGAGCGAACGCTCCTCGGCTGCCGCGGTATCACTCATCCATTCCCTCCGGCCAATACGGGTTGACGTTTCTTCTGGCCGCGATGGTCCGCGCTACCAGCACCCCATAGCAAATCACCAATGGAATAAACATGAGCAGCGAAAGATATGTGAGACCTACTAACACTGTGTACGACGCATCATTTGCAGTGGGCTCTCTCAAGCCGCCCATCAAGTTGAAGACTACCTTTTCAAGATTGAGTACGGTGAGTGTAACCACAATGATTGTCAGCGGAAGCATAGTTGCTATTCCGACCTTCAGCCAATCGAGTCGACCAAGGCGTCGCAGAAAAAAGATCAGTAGGGCCACTCGCCAGGTAGCAACGATCGCTAGAAAGATTGCGTTCCAGGTGTTCGCTATTTCAACCGAGAAAAGAAACTCGACTGGAATTGCGTAGAGAATCGCAGGTGGAGAAACGAGGGAGATGAAAGCGGCGACTTTCAAGTAAGACCAACTACGTGGTCGGAGCGGCCAAATAATCAGCCAGAGAAATAACGAGAGCAAGAGAACGTAAACCACTGAGCCAACACCGAGATGTTGAAGCCAGCCAACACGGTCGTTGTCATAGTATCGACCAATGCCGACAATCCAGGCGAAGATCAAACCAACGACAAGATGGCGAACTCCAAGCGACTCCAACTCTTCGCGGGTGGCACGAAAGGTAAGAATGCGAACCGTTGTATCGACGACGCTTCCGGAATTTATGGCGCTAGCTCGTTGGGTCGCTGGGGAACTCACAATTAGCCTTATAGCACCAAAACAAGGCGGCGTAACCAACTAAGTGCGCCGTCCATTTTTGCGGCTTGATTATTGGTGCGGCATGAGGGGGCCCGCTCCATTACAAGACCTCCAACGGCAGGAAGCTGTGAAGAAAAC
>DATBMP010000526.1:0-9293 GCA_036554845.1 Pyrinomonadaceae bacterium | reverse complement strand
GGTAAGCCTTTCATGCTCACCTCGCTTCAGCCAGGTGGTAACGAAGCCCAGGGATTTGGAAACCGTTTGTGCGAATAAGAAACCGGTGAGATGAGAACATGGCGAGATGAGAGCCGGTGAGAAAAAGAAGACACGACACCTAACCGCGACATGAGTTCCAAGATTACAAAGTTCATCTGGGTACTAATCGTCCTCGCGCTGGTTCCAACAACATTGTCGGCAAGGCCCTCAACCGGCGTGATCAGTGTTTCGTTAAGCACTTCAAAGCCGAAACCGGGCGACAAGGTTGAGATCAGAGTCCAACACGATAGTAGCGATTCTGTTCGTGCTGCAGTTCTGGTTCCAACAGTTGGCGCTCAATCGTTGTCTCTTACACCGGTTCCTGCTCAGACTGGTTTGTATCGCGGTGAGGTCCTGCTGAGCGGAAACAATCCCGAAGGTTTTTATGTCGTTCACGTTTGGACGGGCGAGCAGTCCAAACCAACGGCCGTCGGCAAAGCCACCTTTCTGCTGGGCAGGATCGTTAATGACTTCTTTATTGCTTCGTATGTTGATTTGTCTCGGCCGTCAGAAGATATCGATCAGTACCTTCGAGAGTTTCGCCGCATCGGCGGTAACTCACTCATCGCACACAACCTGATCAGCCCGAGCAAAGCTTTTTTCCCATCTAAAATTGCTCAGACCGACGTGAAGATTGGTTCGCCCAATGACCTGGTTGAACTGATTCTGAGCCGCGCTGATAGAAATGGGATTGCGGTCTTGCTTTCTGTCAGTTGGGACATGACGAAACAGTCTCCCTTTAAAGACCGCCTGGGCGAGATCAAATCCATCGCTGCAGAGTTATACGAGCTTTACCGGCATCATCCCTCCTTGGCGGGGTTTTATTCTTATCAGGAAGGAAGCGGGACTTACTACTTGCCCTACGTTCGGGAGTTTGGCCAGTTCATCAAGAGTCTTGGTCCAAACTTGTTAACAGCTTGCGCACCTCATGTGGATGATCCGCTGCTGGCCGGTTATCTCAGCACGGTAGAAGAACTGGACGTCATTATTTATCAGGCGGGTGTGATGGCTAGCTATCGGACCGACAATCGAAAGAAATATCCGTTTCGACGAGTGAAAGATTTCTGTGCGCTGGGTGCTGGAGCTAAGTTGTTGCAGAACAAGATCTCGATCAACCATGTCGAACTGTTCGGGTATCTTGAGAATCGTTTGAATCCTGAGACGACGGCGACTACCTATGAAAACATTTATTCACAAATCCTGAGTGCAGCAACAGTCACTAACGCCGATGGTATTTCGTTCTTCACTTATCACGCTCATATTCATGATGCTTTAAAAAAGCAGCCCGGAGTTGAGCGCGGACGTGTTGCTGTTACTGATGGTGTAAAAGCTTTTGACCTCATCGCATCTCAGATATCGCGTGCTCGCAATCCTCTCGCTGTCTATTTTCCCTATTCGGATTGGATCGTAGAGCGTTGGCCCAACTACTTTTTGCCGGCGCTGGATGCTTTCCGTGTTCTTGGTGTTCCGGTGGATGTGCTGCCTTATGCGCCGCCACTCGAAGAATCCGTCTATCCCTATTATCCATTTCACATGAACCGGGACGTGCTGGCACGGTTGCTTAAAGAGAACACCGTGCTCGTATTGCCGAACGTTTCTGGTTTTCAACAGACCGACAGTGACCTGATTAAAAGTTTTGTTGAAGGGGGAGGTGTGATTGTGGCTTTTGGTCCACAGATCCCAATGGGCCGGAGCTATGAACGCCGCGAGTTGTTTGGTGGTGAAGAAGGCAAAGGAACATCGAAACACTCCGAAGTGATTGTTCGCCAAGCAATGGGCAAACGTGCCAAGGTAGGTAGCCGCTTTTCACTGGTTCAACTGCAGCTTCCATCATGGACCTCGCAGAATGGTGTGCGCACCGTGGCTACGTTCGCAGACGGTTCTCCAGCGATAACGGTAAACAAGTACGGCCAGGGATCGGTCATTACGGTTCTGCCCGATGCCTGGACTGCAGCGCAGGGTATGCCGGATCTTGTGCGTGACTTGTTCGACTATGCAATCACACTCAGAGGCGGTATGCCCGTGGTGGATATCGTGGGGGCGAATGAGAACTCGGATGTTGCAGTGGCGCAGACTCCGACTGGGTTTCGCGTGGCGATCGTCAATTACAACGTTGAAGAGATGAACGTAACACTGGAGCCAAGGGACTCAGCACGCACCTCGCGGTGGATTGATCTAGTTATACAGCACGAACTTGGCACGAGTGGTTCTTTGAAAGTGAAAGTACCGCCCGGCGGATTTCGCGCGCTTGGGTTTCGCGGGCAGTGAGGCTTCGGACTCGCCCCGTGGTCACTCGCGTTCGCGCAGGTTTGCACAAAAACTCTTTTCCGGTTTTGGCTCTGCCGCACCCTGGAAGCCTGCGGTTTGCCGCGCGTTTTTCATATATTTTGATTGAGACTATGCCTCGAAGATGGAACAGTTTAGGCATAGCCGGAAAAGTTGGACTAACGGTAAGCCGCCTTCTTACCGAAAGCGTGCGGCAGAGCCAACCCCCCAAAAACTGTTGCGCAAGCCTGCTGCGAACGTGAAGTGCCACACGACCAGCCACTCGCATTGATGAAATCGAAGCGGTATTGGACGCGGGCGCGTTCGGAAGACTTCGTGGAATCAGATGGACTTAAACAAAATGAAAGACCTATCAACAACACACACCTTCGTCGGTAGTCTTTTCCAGCGCCCGTCGCGCTCCGAAGACTGGTTATCTTTTCGCTTGCACGACGAACAGGTTGAGTTCTATCGCGAAAACGGATATCTGGCTGGGATCAGAATGCTCAATGACGAGCAGATTGAGGCGTTGCGTGAGGAAGTTGCTGCACTCGTTGATCCAAAACATCCCGGCAACAAACTTTTTTACGAATTCAATTCCAATGAGTCTGCCGACCCGCAAAAGATTCTTTTTCATGCATTAGGTGGATGGCGAATCGCACCAGGAATGCACGACCTGCTCTGGAATCCGGCCTTCACTGTACCGGCGTCGCAATTGTTGGGAGGAGCGGTGCGTTTCTGGCACGATCAGATCTTCTACAAACCTGCTCATCATGGGGGCGTAGTCATCTGGCATCAGGACTATTCTTATTGGACCAGAACCAAACCAATGGCCCACCTGTCGTGTTGGATCGGGCTTGATGATTCAACCCGAGATAACGGATGTGTGCACTACGTTCCGGGCAGTCATCGTTGGAACCTACTCCCGCGGGCAGATTTTGCCAACGATATGGATGCGATTCTGAATTCACTGACACCGGATCAGAAACTTGAATTCAAGCCCGTGCCTATCGAACTTAAGAAAGGTGAATGCTCGTTTCATCATCCCTTGATGGTCCATGGTTCGTACGAAAACCGGACCGACAGATCGCGCCGCGCGATAGTCCTTAACGTATTTCGGGATGGAGTTATTTCTGCTTCGGACAAACCGCCACTTGAGGGCGTGCCTGCGATTCCAGTGGGCGAGAAGATGACCGGGCAGTTCTTTCCACTGCTCTTCGATCCGCAGGAAGTGTTTTGAGGAACCTCAGTATCTCTGTACTCAGATCGTCCAGGTGCTGAAGCCGGAAGTTCTTGAAGTGGCGGTTCCTGTTTTGTGAGCTGTGCGCTACGGCAAAGCCATTACAGTGCAAATTTTGAAGCAGCGTTTTGCTGATGCATCACTGGAGCACATTAAGAACCAAGAACGCTTATGAAGCCAACTAATCTTCGCATCTGGCATGTCGGCAACTGGTGTATCCACATCGGCCAAAAATATGTCGAGTCGCCATTCGAAGCGCCCAGCAAAGATGTTGAGGTGCTCAACTATGCGCAGTCATTTGTGGATGCGCTCAAGGCAATTCCAGCAGCAGAGGTCGTTTCACAGCCATCGTGGGAGCTGTATCACATGTCTCCGGAAGCTTTTGATGAGCGACTAAGTTGGGCCACCTCGATCGCCTTTGCCGATGTTGAGACGAAGTGTTTGATGCTGCATCCGGATTTTTTTCAGAGGGCTAAGTGGGGCAACAAACCACTGGTTTTTCCTGACAGGTTCGATTTGCTCCGTGAATGGATAATCGGTGGCGGCCACTTTCACATGAATGGTGGGTGGCTGAGCTTTGGTGGAGAATTAGGTAAGGGAGGGTGGGGACGATCGCGTTTTCATGACGTACTTCCAGTCGAGTGTCTTCAGCATGACGACCTGGTGGAATCGACCGCAGGTTACCCGGTGCGCTGCACCAATCCTTCCCATTCAACGGTGAAGGGATTGGACTGGTCCAACGCTCCCCCACTTCTTGGTTTTAATGAATGTCGAATCAGAACCGATGCAGACTGCCTTGTTGAGATTCAGAACCAGGGGAAGTGGCATCCACTGTTGGCTGAACGCATGCTGGGCGCTGGCAGAGTTACCTGTTGGATGAGTGGCGCAAGTCCGCATTGGGGCATCAACTTCATGAAGTGGTCGCAGTACGGCAAGTTTTGGTCGCAAATTTTCCAAAAAAGCTGAGGCAAAATCATCTAGCTCGCAAAAAGGGAAAGCCTTCGACGAATTCTAAAGACAACTATGGAATCATGTTTGTCAATAATCACGCGACCAGAACATTACTTGCCGCAATTTGGGCCTCCAGGACTCTGTGTATCAGCTGACAAGCTTGCTTCACCTCCGGCATCGCGAGAGAGCAATAGATCTGTTTCCCATCTCGTCTCGTCGTCAGCACGCCCGCGGATTTAAGCACAGAGAGATGTTGAGACATGCTCGTCTTGGAAATTCCCAACTCTTCCTGCAGCTCTGAAACTCCTAATTCACGCTGGCCTAACAGATCAAGAATCTGTAGCCGTCCGGGATGGGCGAACGCTTTGCAGATGCGCGCCTGCCAAAACTTCGCACATGCGCGGTAACAGTTGCGTAATTTCGCAACTGTTGTACTCCGGCTTTGCGCCACCCGCAATTGAACCAGTCCAACAGGTCGCTGAATCTGTCACAGATGCGGAACCAGCCAGCATTTTCGAACCAAGCTCTGAAAACCTGGACCAACGGTCGTCTGAGTCTTCAGACGCGACTGCAACAATTGAGAAGGAATCGCAAGACGGCGCCAAGGCTGCCTAGACGCTAATGTCACTCAAATACCTTGGGATGTTTTGAGGTATCGCGGTTCTTGTGCCGTGCCCACTCAGAATTTCTTACAACGTTCTATCCGACGCAAATAGGTCTTAATTTGACTCGTCATCAACCCCTTCGCACGGAAAACTCACGGTTTCGATAGTGAGGTCGAGAAAAGTTACCGTATATTTGGTCACGAGTTTATGAAGTGATTGCGGTACCGCGATTCTGGTCCAGTTTTTCCAACCCGTATAAGACAGTTCTCTAAATCACAGTGAGAAGAGGTCTTCAATGAATTTTAGTTTCATTGATTGGGTCATCTTAGTCGTCTATTTGACCTTGACTGTGGTTGTGGGCATCTGGGTCAAACGATATGTAGAGAATTTGAGCGGCTACCTTGTTGCTGGTCGTCGTATCAAAACCTCACTCGGTGTTGCTACCTTTGCCGCTACTGAAATCGGAACGATTACTTTTATGTATTTCGGAGAGCTCGGATACGTCTCTGGGTTCGCCTGCTTCGTCATTGGCCCACTTTCAATGCTTGCTTACATGATTGTCGGAAAGACCGGTTTCATCATCGTGCCGCTGCGCCGTCACCAGGTGATGACAATTCCGGAGTATTACGAACTGCGCTACAGCCGCGGAGTACGGTTGTTGGGAGGCATCATTCTTTTCCTCGGCGGCGTCCTCAACATGGGGATCTTTCTTAAGTTTGACGGGATCTTTCTTTCAGAGGCGATGGGATTCGGCCCCGAAGCGATCTCATTGATCATGGCAGTGATGGTTGTGATCGTCATTGCGTACACAGTGCTCGGCGGGATGTTTTCAGTCGTCGTCACTGACTACATTCAGTTTGTTGTGCTTTCAATCGGAATGTTGGTCGCCACGATCGCGGTGCTACTCGAACTTGATCTCATTCAGTTGGGAACGATGGTTAGCCAACAATATGGAGAAGGTGGTTTCAATCCACTGGTGAACGCTCGCTTTGGTTGGATGTTCATTGTGTGGATCTTGATAAGCAACATCGCTGCTGGTGCACTTTGGCAGCCAGGAACTTCAAAAGCTCTAGCGTCAGAGAGCCCGGAAGTCGCGAAGAAGGTTTTCTTCTATACGAGTCTGACTTTTGCCGGTCGCGCGATGATTCCCATGTTCTGGGGTGTCGCAGCACTCGCCATTCTGGGTGCCGGTGAAAGTTCGACTGCGGCAATGCCTAAACTGCTCGGCGCGGTAACGCCGCGTGGCTTCCTTGGTCTAATCGTGGCTGGAATGCTTGCGGCGTCAATGTCAACGTACAGTGCCTATTTATTGGCCTGGAGCTCAGTGGCTACCCGGGACGTAATCGCCTGTGTTCGCAAAAGGGATCTGAATGAACGCACGACGATATGGTTGACGCGTGCGATCGCCTTCGCGATCGGATTGTTCCTGCTCGTCTTCGGACTCTGGTATCAGATCCCCGACACAGCGTTTCAGTACCTTTTCATAACGGGTGCGATGTATACAGCGGGCGCGCTCGGGTGCGTGGCAGCAGGTATTTACTGGCGCAAGGCCAACAACATTGGTGCCTATTGCGCCCTGGCGATGGGCGCGTTAGCCCCAGCGGCATTTCTCATACTCGAGAAGTCGCGCGGTTCGTTGCCCTCGTTTCTGAGTTTTGTGACAGATGTAAACGTTTCCGGTTTGTTAAGTTTCATCCTGGCATTTGTGGGAATGATCTTGGGATCAGTCTTGACCCAAAAAATTTGCCCACCGGTTCACCTTGATCGTGAAGAGACCATGGAACAGAAGCGTCGTGAGGACTTGGAGATGTCGGCACCAATGGCGACAGCAGATTGATTGTCTCAGCGATCCCTGCGTTTATCGGTCGCAAAAAAAACGTACTTACGAGAAATGTTTTAAGCGCAGAGATTGCGGGAGTCGCAGAGATCGCAGAGAAGATTTAATCGTAGGGGGAATGAAATGAACGTCGGCACTTTTACGTGGTTACTGATCTTCGGAATATCGGCCGTGGTCTTCTTTGTTATCGCCGGAGTTGTGGCCGTCAAAGGTTTTCGTGACCTGATCGACCTTCTAGATCGTTCCCCCTCAGAGTAGTAGTCGTTTGGATCGTAGAAAACCGTTGAAACGGCACCGATGTATTTGACGCACCTGCCTTTGCTCCTCCGGAGCCGAAAGCAGGTCGTGTCGCCGATTGTGCTTGCTGGTCGAGGTTAAGGGTAGGCAGAGAAATAACTTTTTGGGAGTATGAGTGCTTTAGTTCTTTTTAATACTGAGTAGTTGTTTCAAATGCTGTCGATTGCCCCCAGGTGAACCTCATGAAGACATTGATAATGAACGTTTTATACCCCTGCCTCTTAGCGTTTGGAATCCTTGTTGGCATCGCCTCTGCCTAGACTTGTAAATGGTCGTTCAGAGTTCAATTCGGTTCCACAAGGCCTAAACTCTGAACGGCCTTTTTGTTGACACTCGCAGCAGCGTCAAGCTATCTTGTTGTCCCGTGGATTACACGGGTTCCCAATCTTCAAGATCACCCCTTAGAACAGTTGTAGCAATCATTCCCGCCCGTTTCGAGTCCACTCGTCTGCCCGGAAAAGTGTTGTTAGACATCGCCGGGAAACCGATGATTCTTTGGGTTGTCGAACGCACTCTTGCCGCGAAGAACGTCGAGCGAGTCATCGTCGCAACTGATGACGAACGTATTCGCGAAGTAGTGCAAGCCAATGGACACGAGGTCGTGATGACTGCGCGCGAGCATCACAGCGGAACTGATCGTCTAGCAGAAGTCGTATCAGGATTGAGCGAAGCAGAGATCGTTCTGAATGTGCAGGGAGATGAACCACTTATCTCTCCACAGACAATCGAACGCGCGGTCGCCGCACTGCTCAGCGAATCTGATGATGTGGGAATGGCGACGACCTGGGAACAGATTGAAACTGCGGCCGATGTTTTGAACCCGAATGTTGTGAAAATTGTCGTAGATGAAAATGATCGCGCACTGTACTTTTCACGCGCGGCGGTTCCGTATCCGGCAGACGCGGTCAGACGACATGGTTCGATCGAGGCGGCACTGCAAGGAGAGCCTGAACTGGTTAAAGGTTTTAGGAAACACACCGGGCTATACGTTTACCGCAAAGCCGTTTTACTCGAGTTCTCACGCTGGAAGCCAACTGCACTGGAACGACTCGAAAGACTTGAACAATTGCGTGCCCTGGAGAATGGCGTGACGATTAAAGCCATCGAGGCGGCGTCAGCTTCAATGGGAGTCGACACCGCTGACGATCTACAGATCGTTCGCAACAAAGTTTCGAGTCCTGGATTTTTGGTTTCAACCACAATCGCCTAGACTGAAGGTAATCATGAACGATTGGATCGGATTGGGAATTATTGTTGGACTGTTGCTGTGTGCCGTGTTTGGTTTGCTGGGGCTGAGCAAGCCATACGAGGTCAGCAACGAAGAGTTTGAAAAACGGGCGCATGAAGCGCCGAGTTTGCTGAGCGCGGGAATGTCCGGATTGCAGAAAGTCCTTGATCCTGCGGCGGGTAAGGCCATGGAGGTCCAGGAAGATTTCAAGCAGGGTTATCTCGACGGTGAGCAGGAGTCGGGAGATAAACCGGAGGCTGGAAAGAATGTCAGTCGTAGTTAGTTGTCAGTGGTCAGTAGTCATTGTGACTAGTAGATCGAAAGACCAAAGGCACTGACCACTGACCACCGCTACTGACCAGACCCACAAGATTGACCAAGCAATACTAATAGTCCGTACATCGATACCGGGAGAACCCCCAATGCCAAAATACATATTTGTTACCGGCGGTGTTGTTTCCAGTTTGGGTAAAGGGCTGGCAGCGTCATCAATCGGGTGTCTGCTCGAGGCCCGCGGTTTGACCGTGTCTCTCATCAAGCTTGATCCATATATCAATGTTGATCCCGGCACGATGTCTCCGTTTCAACATGGCGAGGTCTTCGTTACAGATGACGGCGCCGAAACCGATCTCGATCTGGGCCACTACGAGCGTTTCACAAATGCCCACCTCTCGCAGGCCAACAATTGGACCACCGGACGGATCTATCTATCCGTGATTGAGAAAGAACGCCGCGGCGACTATCTCGGCAAGACGATTCAAGTCATTCCACACATCACTAACGAAATTAAAGAAGCCGTGCGCGCGGTCG
>DATBMP010000510.1:0-4368 GCA_036554845.1 Pyrinomonadaceae bacterium | reverse complement strand
TTGCGAAGAACCCCAGAACGCTGACCAAGCCGAAAAGTATTGTGCCTCGACCGAAGAGTGCTTCCGCGAAAGGAACGTTCCAGCCTCCCAGAAACAAGGTAGTCGCCAGCATCGACACGGTAATCATGTTGATGTACTCGGCGTTGAAGAAAAGCAGGAATTTGATTGAACTATATTCGGTGTGAAACCCGGCAACCAATTCTGTTTCCGCTTCCGGCAAGTCAAACGGCACCCGGTTGGTCTCAGCAATCGCAGCGATTAAATAGATGATGAAACCCAATGGTTGATAGAAGATGTTCCAGTTCATTCCGTACCAACCCGACTGCTGTTCGACGATGCTGAACAGATCCAGTGTTCCCGCAATCAGCACTACGCCGATGAGCGAAAGTCCCAGCGCCAGTTCATACGAGATCATTTGCGCCGCCGACCGCAGTCCACCCATTAAACTGTACTTGTTGTTTGATGCCCAACCCGCCAACGCAATCCCGTACACACCGACTGAGGTCACGCCAAGGACGTAAAGCAGCGCGACATCAAAACGGGCGATCGCCATATCAAAAGTTCCCAGGCCAGGAATGGTTATCGTTGGGCCAAACGGGTAGACAGCGATAGCCATGATCGCCGTGATGACTGCGATCACTGGGGCCAGGAAAAAGACAAAGCGAGTTGACTGGTCCGGGACCAGATCCTCCTTCATCATGGTTTTGATGAAGTCGGCGAATGGTTGAAGTACGCCTCCGTAACCTACTCGGTTTGGACCGATGCGACCTTGAATAAAGGCCAGCACACGACGTTCGGCGAGCACGGTGGCCGCCACCAGCAGCATGATCGTCAGGAACGCGATTGTGATCGCGACGATCTTCGCCACAGCAAAAATGTATGGATTACTCAGATCCATGGGGAATTGATGATTTACGATTGTCGATTGGCGATTGACGATTTGAAAAATGTTCCACAGTCATCAAGAGAATCAATCTGACACTCATCGCACTAGTGAACTGCTCGATAAGACTTCTGAAATTAATAAGCCGAGGTTCAACGACCTCATACCGAGTCACGTACCGCGTAACAAAACTCAGAAGCGCATCCTCAAATCAAAAACCCACAGATAACTCAATCGACAATCGTCAATCGAAAATCGTCAATCTCAATCTCCCGTCGTCATTAACTCCGCCGCTTCGCCTCGCAGGTTTGCGTCTACAGTGATCTGATAGAGCGGTGATATTGCAAAAGTCTCGGGTCTTGGGTTTCCTGCCGCTAGCAGATGGAACTGGGCCACCTTGTCGGTCAATGTATTGATCTCGAATAACCGGTGACCGACTTCCGGAGTCGTGAAAGATTTTGGATTCGTCTGCGGCAGCTGGCGCAAATCTTCCCGAATCGACTGCAACTCTCTTGAGAGGTCTTTCTGTTCTGCAAGTGTATGCTTCACCTGCACCGGATGTGATTCGTCCTTCAGCAATGGATACCGCAATCCGGCATAGGCGGGTACGCGTTGAGCAATCTCGCCAAAAACCGCGCTTGCGGACATCTGGAAGCCAAAGTCCACACCCAGTTCCGCTGCCAGTTGCGCGGCTATCACCCAGTCAGCTTTTGCCTGATGGAGCGGCGGAATCGACTGGCGCACGCGTTGAACGAATCCGTCATTGTTTGTGAAGGTCCCATCCACCTCAGCAAACGACGCCGCAGGAAAGACCACATCAGCTTTAGCGGTCGTGTCGGTCTCAAACAGTTCCTGGACCACCAGGAAATCCAGTCTGTCGAGCGCATCAACCCGATCGAGCAGATCCGGTTGTCGAAAACTTCCTGCCACATACATAGCCCGAATCTCCTGACCAGCGGCATCAAGCATCTGCGTAACACTTCGGGCGCCATTCATGAGGCCCATGTCGTGAACGCCAATGCTGTTGTTGTGAAGCGGGAGCGGGTGCAACAACACGCGGCGCGTGTCAGTTCGTAGTGAGTAGGGCAGCTGAGCAATAACCGCTTGCGCCTCAGCACTAATATCGCCGCCAAACATCAGAACCAGATCACCAGTCGTGTCGCCTATCAGTCGTCTGAGATCTTCAAGCGCAGCCCGGTCGATACCCATCTGTTGAGCGACAAACTCATCGTCCGCTGTTCCGGCTAGCGCAAGCACTGCCGCATCTTCTGAACCTGGCGCAACATGGATGAACTGCACCGCCTGCTCAAGCAATCTGATCGGTACACTGTTAATCACCACCAGCTTTGCGCCACCATTGCGAACGGCCTGGCGAATCTGTTTGCCGGTGAGCGGCTGTAGCTCTTCAGGCTCACCACCGATCAAGATGATGGTGCGCGCGTGACGGATGTCGTGATGCGTTGCCAGTGGACCACCGAGGTTCTCCAGGAAAGGCTTTAAACTGAATCCATCCGTCGCGCTGTAGTTCTCGGTACCAACAAGTTCAGTTGCAAACTTGTAAAGCACATAGTTGGATTCGTTCGTCAGACGTGAGCTACCGACGACACCAATGGCGTTTGGACCATGCTGGGCCGCGATGTCGTCAAGCTTCTGGGCCACATATCTAATCGCTTCGTCCCAGGTCGCAGGTATCAGCTTGCCACCCTTGCGGTAACGAATCATTGGCGTTCGCAGGCGCGCTTCGTGATTCACAAACGGGTGGCCGAAACGTCCCTTGATGCAGAGAAACTCACCGTTCAGTCCGTTCACGTATCGGTCGCGCGCAACAATGCGCATCAACTCTCCAGATCGTGAGCCAAGGGACATCTGGCAGCCATCCGAACAGTAGGTGCAGGTCGAAATTGTTTGGGCCAACTCCCAGGGTCGCGCCTGATGGCGATAGGTAGCGTCGAGCAGTGTCCCGGTCGGACATACCTCGATGCAGTTGCCGCATTGAGAACAATCGAGCCAGCCTTTGTAAGTACCAATTACCGTGTTAGCACCTCGCCCACCCGCTTCGATTGCGTCCTCGCCCATCCATTCGTCGCAAACGCGCGTGCAGCGTTTGCATAAAATGCAACGTTGCGGATCGTTCGCCACCATCGGCGATAGATATTTTTCAGGGTGGTAGTTCTTCTGCTCAGTAAATCGTTCTTCGAGATTGCCCCAGTCAAAGGTCATCTCTTGTAGCTCACACTCACCACCTCGATCACAGACTGGACAATCGAGCGGGTGATTTGCGAGCAGGAACTCGAGCATGGACCGCTGGGCCTTTTCGATCTCGTCACTCTGTGTTGTTACTACCATCCCATCGGTGCAGATGATTGTGCAGGAGGTCTGGAGTTTGGGCATCTTCTCGATGCGCACCAGACACATGCGACATGATGCCTGTAATGCAAGGTCGGCGTAATAGCAGAAAGAAGGAATCGAGTAGCCCTTCTCACGCGAAACGTCGATCAGCCGCGAGCCTTTCGGTACCTGAAACTCGTTGCCGTTGATTGTTACTTTTATCAATTCCTCAGACATTTCGTTTTGCAGTTGACCTATGCGCCGCCGCCGTTAGTAAGTAGGTGTTTCTTAAAGTCTTCGGGAAAGCGTTTGATTGCCGACTGAATGGGCCACGCCGCAGCATCACCCAGCGGACAGAACGATTTGCCTTCAATGTTGTCGCAAAGATCGAGCATGAGTTTCGCGTCTTCTGGACGGCCATTGCCGGCAGCGATGCGTTTGAATACTTTCACCAGCCAATCGGTGCCTTCGCGACAGGGAGTACACCACCCACATGATTCATGTTTGTAAAACTCGGTCAGGTTTTTCGTCGATTCAAAGACGTCCACGGTCTCGTCCATAACGATGAAGCCACCTGATCCCACCATCGATCCGGCTGTCACAAGACCTTCGTAGTCCATGCGAACATCCTTACCAATTATCTGATCCGCTCGCATGATGTAGACCGATGAACCACCTGGTATTACGGCTTTCAAATTCTTTCCACCGAGCATCCCCTGACAGTCTTCAAGGATGAACTTCTCCATGTCGTCGTAGCCCATCGGGAGTTCATACACGCCGGGACGATTGACGTGGCCTGACACCGACCAGAGTTTCGTTCCGCCGCTCTTTTCTGTTCCGAGTTTTTGATACGCCTCGCCACCTAGTTTGATGATGTCTGGTACGGCGGTCAGCGTTTCGACGTTGTTGACGACAGTGGGACACGCATAAAGACCAGAGACGGCGGGGAAGGGTGGTTTCATTCGCGGATGACCGCGCATTCCCTCCAGAGAGCTCAACAACGCGGTCTCTTCACCGCAGATGTAAGCGCCCGCACCAGTGTGCGTGTAGATCTCGGATTCGAAATTCGCGCCAAGAATGTTTTTGCCGAGCAATCCTGCTGCCCTTGCTTCATCGAGAGCGACATCCATTATGTCGATCAGGTACCTGTATTCGCC
>DATBMP010000501.1:0-3734 GCA_036554845.1 Pyrinomonadaceae bacterium | reverse complement strand
GCCTCGGACAAACAACGGTCTTGCGTTGCCATACCAGTCAACACAAGAAGCGCGACAGGCATCGCTCACAGCTCGTTCAGGTTGTGAAGCCAAAGTTCCGATCTCTTGAAATCTCGTCGAGTCGTTCTTTAAGAACAAGATCGATGCCGATGAATCAAAGAGGTGCCGGTAACCTGGTCTACCCGGAGTACTGATGGGTAGTCCCAACATGCCGGTTGTTGGTCCATCCGACTTGTAGAAGAATCCATGACTACGCAGCTCGCCCTGTGAAGCGTTTTCACGTGTATAGCGAAAGGCAAGTTCAGGATTGCCGCCGAGGCGCATGGCGGTAAAGTGCAAGTCTTTACCATCGGTGCCGATAATTACGGCATCACTACGCATCGCCTCGATACGATCAACGCCGTGAGGCAGCGAGAACTCGAAAGCGCCACCACCGGCCCAGCGGACGACATGCAGGTTGGCATGCTTCGTCTCTTCAGGTCGGTTCCATCCACTTCCCGTACCGTACAAAAGATAGTCACCAATAAATCGGTTCTGAAAAGTGTAGCCTTCCGGCTTGACTAGCTTGCGATAGTTCCACGACGGAACATCTCTACTGCCGTCTGAGAAACTAAACAGTGGTACGCGCATCAATGCAACGTCACCTGCGGCAACTTCGGAACCCCACATCGCCTCACCAACTGCATCGGATCTGACCAGAACGTTCAGATGGCTGTCATCGCTCTCAAAGAACGAGAACTGGTCCACCGGACTACCGGATACACCCACGGCACTCGGTTCAGAACCATCAAGCGGCATGCGATAGACCATCGACTCGGTCTTTTGCTTGTCACCACGTCTGACGAAGTCAGTAACCCACACGTAGACGGCCTGCGGTGAAACGTAGAACACGCGGCCCGCTGGGCCTAAAACTGAAGTAGCTTCGCATTTGAAATCATTGGCGAGATCACAAGTGGTCACGGTGTGAAGAGTTAATCCATAACTCGGCTCGATATCGCGCGCGGGTCGAAAGACGCGGCTCGCAGACACGATGCGGCGAAATTCATCTGGGGTTGCACCTTTGTGCCACTTACGAACTGCCGGAAACCCCTGGAACAGATTGGTGGCACTCGGATACAGATAAAGAGGCGTGTAGTAGATGAGTTTGTTGCCGACCAATCTGCTGGCGTAGTTGCGCGAAGAGTAGTAATCGTTGGAGCGAAGATGATGGGTCGAGCGATAGCTGAGATCTCCATCTTCATCGATATTGAAGAGACCAATCTCGGTGCCGCCGCGTTCGTAACTGTAACCGATAACGACAACCGTATCTTCCGCAACAAGCATTTCGTCGTACCAGGTATGACGTGGATCGATGTCGGGTGCGAAGGCATCTACTGCTGAGACCGGGCGTAGCTGGTTGTCTCCAATTCTTACCGTGAAGAGACGGCCACGGCGTAACACAACCAGGTGATTGCCGTGGAGTTTAACGATTCCGCCTTCATCGACGCCGGCGTGCTGGTTGTTGGTAACAGACTCTTCCTCTTTGGCCTTTTCGGCTGCCGGAGCGGCTGCGTCCATGGCGAGATTGGAGGATTGGTTAGCCTCACGTCGCGCCCTCTGCCTGTTTGCGATCTGGCGAAGGAATACCGCAAGCTCCTGCTCCGAACGAAATGAGGGCATCGTTCGCCGAACGAATGGACCGTGTCCTTGTGCGCCAACCGGTGGAATGCCGGCGGGAGATACTTCGGTGCAGGCTGCAAGAGTTGCGATGAGAATTGCGAACGAGACGGTAGAGAGGAAGAAGATCTTCATGGGCCGGAATTACCTCACTGTGGTTAAGGTCTGGTTCATGTTCTGAATCATGAACGGCCCGGGGTGAGAAAACTTGCGGATTGCGGATTGCGGATTGCGAATTACGGATTACCTGCTGCGTACTGCCTACTGCCTACTGAAGCATCCTCCCTCCTTGATATCAGCGAGTTGCCCCTGCATGTTGAAGAATTTGTTGCGAGCACCGATTCGGCTTTGCCGCCGGATTAGTGGCTAGCACCGATTCGGCTTTGCCGCCGGATGTGAGGCTGGGCTCTGCCCTGCCGTCGCGACTGGGTCTTATTTTATTGGGCTCCGCCCCCGGTTCGGGCTCGGCCCAAATCCTGGTGGAGGGAGGTCGGAGCCCAGTCCTGGGCAAAGCCCAAAATCAAAGAGAGCGGCGACGGCAGGGCAGAGCCCAGCCTCACATCCGGCGGCAAAGCCGAATCGGTGCTAGCCACTAATTCGTCAACATGCAGGGCAACTCGGTGATTCAATGAGGGAGATGCTTCAGTAGCTGCAAGCGTGAGATACCAACGGGACAACCCGTGGCCATCACTTCTTCGCCGGGCGCTGCGCCTTTGTCACTTCAATCCGTGCCTGCAACTGTTTTCCGAGCGCTGGATCCAACTTCAAACAGGTCGCGAAATCGGCTTCCGCTTTTTCATCCTGGCCCAACTGCAAATACAAAAGGCCTCGCGTGCCATAAGCCTGCGCCAAACCCGGTTCAAGCTCGATCGTTTTCTCAAGGTCAAGAAACGCTTTCCCTGACTCTCCTTTTGCGATCCATGCCACCGCTCGACGGTAATAAGCACGAGTGAGTCCTGGATCCATCTCTATCGCACGGTTGTAGTCGGCAATTGCAGCATCAATTTTTCCAAGATTCCGCCGCGCCATGCCACGATTGCAGTAGAACGCCGCATTCTTGGGGTTGAGTGAGATTGCCTTCTCAAAATCTGCAAAAGCACCATGAGCATCGCCCCTATCCAGTCGCACCTTGCCGCGTGCATCAAAAGCGCGTGGATCACCAGGCCGCTTTGTCACCACGTGGTTCAAGTCAGTAAGTGCCCCTTCAAAATCCCCCATGGTCCATCGGATCGCCGCTCGATTGACGTATGCCTCCATCAAACCGGGGTGGATCCTCAATGCACGGTCACAGTCTTCGAGAGCACCTTCGAAATCCTTTCGTTCAAACTTCACCAGGGCACGTCCGGCAAGCGAAAGTGCAATCAACGGATCAACCAGCACAACCTGGTCGGCCGCTTCACTGTTTTGAAGTTTGCTGGTCGGGTGTCCGGGCGGACGCGATCTACGATCGCTTCCCCATGAGGTCAGCTCAATCGCGCGAGTAAAACCCTTCAAAGCACCATCAAGGTCACGGTTGGTGTAGTCCTTTATCGCGCTATCGTAAGCACTGCGCGCTTCAAGCTGGTTCTGAGAATATGCAGACGAGAAGAGTATGAGGATTACGAACGCAAGAACGCTAAGACGCCTGACCTGCTGCATGCCACCCTCCCACTATTCAGTGCCGACAATCACTCCCAGATTGGTTGAAGAGCCGCGCAGGTCTGGCGGGTGAAAAATCGTTATGTCCTAAACAACGGTCAGGGCCTCTAAAGACAATTCACCGCCAACGCCAAGATCCTTGCAAAAATTTTTAGGAATTAACCCGAAGAGAATAAACGTCAGCCGAATTGAATCGTCAGCATCGAAATCGAGCCGCCATCGAAGCCTTCGACAGGGAAACTGGCAGGTTCATTGGGACTTCGAATTCCGAGCACGTAAAGGAATGGCAGGTAATGGTCTGGCGTGGGTGCGGAAAGAACCGCATCACGGCCCAGCGTTTCATAATTAACGAGAGGAGCATGATCGCTCCTGGCGATCAGATCGCGCACCAGTTCCTCGAAGCGAACCGCCCAATCAAACGGCTCCACGTCTCGTCTACC
>DATBMP010000448.1:0-3052 GCA_036554845.1 Pyrinomonadaceae bacterium | reverse complement strand
AGAGATCTCCCAGACTTTGATCGCGTTGCCATCAAATCCCATCGAAGCGAGTAGTTGTCCGTTTGGACTGAATGCAAGTTGCGACTGCGGCGAGGTGATGCCGGCTTGCAGAACAATCTCCGGTTTGGCTGCCCGGGTGCCCGACTGCGCTGGTTGCGAAGCGCCGGGGGTCGGTGTAGGTGATGCGTCAGCGCGAATGCCGCGTTTGTCCTGAGGATCTTGCGTTTGAATAAGCGCCGATGAGAGCACTTGCGGTGAAACAAGCAGTGAGGACAAGAGTACGAGAACGAGTGCGGCGGCTAAGCGGGGCGTTTTCATAGCGTTAACTCCTTGAAAGTGAGGGCATCATAAGTCAGCCATTAGCAAGCGGCAATTGGGATTGGGATTTTGGAGATTGCGGATTGCCGGAGGGGCTTGAATGAGACATTGCTCGTGATCAGGCTGAAGCCCCGGTTGTAAATGAGGCATTGCTCGTGACCGATCTGAAGATGTGAATCAGACTCGACACTTCTTCTATTCCACATTCATGTAAAAAACTCCGAAATAACAATCCTTGACTGCATCAGGGTCCAGCTATATTCTCACGCCGCCCGAACATCCCAACATCATTATCAACCCACATTTAGCATTGGAAGGAGGTAAACCGTGCGTCGCTCTTACTCTTCTCTCCTCGCGCTCTTTCTGCTGTTTGCTGTTGTCGCGTTTACCGCGTGTACAGAGATGGAAAATCGAAAGGTCGGGTCCGAGTCCGGCTCGAACAACACCACGGTAGGAAAGATTTCGCCAACCACAGCTTCCCCTGAAGCGTTGCAGGAGTTTCTTGCCGGTCGCGATAAAGCCGAGCGTTTGTTGATTCAGGATTCGATTCAACACTTCGATAAAGCAATCGCGCTTGATCCGAATTTCGCGCTGGCCGAACTCAGTCGGGCGAACTCTTCCCAAACCGCCAAAGAGTTTTTTGATCACTTGAAGAAAGCGGTAGCTCTTTCAGACAAGGCTTCCGAAGGTGAACGCCTTTTGATCCTGGGCACTGAAGCGGGCGCGAATGCGGACACCACGAAACAGAAAGAGTTGCTCGAGAAGCTGGTAGCCGCGTATCCCAATGATGAACGCGCGCGTTTCACACTGGGTGGCTATTACTTCGGTCAGCAGGATTTCGACACGGCAATCCTTCACTATCGAAAGGCCACGGAACTCGCGCCGAACTACTCGCCTGCTTACAACATTCTCGGCTACGCGCTGAGGCAGAAAGAGAACTATTCAGAAGCGGAAGCAGCGTTCAAGAAATACACCGAGCTGATTCCCAACGATCCCAATCCATACGATTCACTGGCAGAGTTGTTCTTAAAGATGGGCCGGTTTGACGAAGCGATTGCGCAGTACAAAAAGGCGCTTTCCCTGGACTCGAACTTTATGAACTCTCACCAGGGCATCGCGGCGGCGTTGGCCTATCAAGGAAAGCCGGACGAAGCGGTCGCAGAGTTGAACAAGATCACAGCGAAAGCCCGAGGCGATGCTGATCGGCGCACCGCATTATTTGCACTAACCGTAGTGGCTATCGACAGCGGCAAGTTGGACCAGGCAGTGGCCGAAGCTGATAAGCAGTATGCACTCGGCGAGAAGACTTCCGACATACCAAACATGGCTGGAGATCTTCAGTTGAAGGCCAACATCCTGATGGAAATGGGCAAGTATGACGAAGCCAAGCTGGCTTTCGAGCGGTCAGTGAAACTGACAAACGATTCGAATCTGTCACAAGAGATCAAGAGCAACGCGGCCCTGGTTTTGCACGACAATCTCGCGCGCGTAGCGCTTGGAAAGAAGGACGTCGCTACGGCCAAGAAGGAGACCGAGGAGTTTCGCAAAGGTGCGGAACAGCAAAAGAACTCCCTTCTGATCAAGCAGGCCCACGAATTGAACGGAATGATCGCGCTCGCCGAGAAGAACTACGGCGAAGCCATCGCGCAGTTGCAGCAGTCGAATCTTCAGGACCCGTACAACCTGTTCCGGTTAGGTGAGGCCCATCAAGGGAAGGGTGATGCTGCGAGGGCGAAAGAGTTTTACGGCAAGGCGGCCCGGTTTAATTCATTGCCGCTACTCAATTATGCGTTTGTGCGAACGCGAGCAACGAAACTCGCTGTGTAGTTGGAGTTGCCGCGGCTTGGCCCGGTGGAGCTTTGCACAAAAAGTGTTTTTGACGGCTCTGCCGCACCCTTGCGGTAAGCCTGTGGCTTACCGTTATTCCAAACCTAAATATCAGGCTATGCCTAAACTGTTCCATCTTTGAGGCATAGCCTAGATCAAAATATATGAAGGTCCGGTAAGCCGCAGGCTTACCGCAAGGGTGCGGCCGAGTCGGAACTCCAAAAAGGACATTTTGTGCAAAGCGCCCCGTTAAAGTTTCACGCTGACGGATCTAGATAATCGCGAGGAGCTAGAAATTCGTACGATCAGCGTGAAGTACCGACGGGGCCAGCCCGTGACATCGAAAGAATGTTTTACAACTTGCCCTGTTCCTCTGGTTCTGTGTTAGTCTTCCTTCATCGCACCCGCCCCTTTAATCACCTCATCGGGTAACACGATAAATGACTCACAGAGGACCTATGCGCCCAGCCAAAGCGTTATCAGTTCCCACTATTCTGATCATCGAAGACGATAAAGACACGCGTGAAATGCTCTCGTTTTTCCTCCGCCGAAACGGGTTTGAAGTTCTCGAAGCTGGGGATGGCGTAGAAGGGCTATTAAAAGCTAATGGTAAGTGTCCGGACCTGATCATCACCGATCTCACCTTGCCTTCGATGGATGGAATCGAGGCAGCTCGCCGAATTCATCGCACGCCAAAATTGGCAGGCACTCCGATTTTCGTTTTGAGTTCTTACCTAACCAGTGAAGTGGAAGAAGAGGTTCGCTCGGCCGGGTGCTCGGCTGCGTTTAGCAAACCTTTCGATCCCGACACGCTCCTCGAAAAAATCAACGCAACGTTGGCAGTCGATCGCGCCACACCGGGCTTGTCTACCGATTTCTGGGCAACGTAATTGGTCACAGGTCAGTA
>DATBMP010000441.1:0-3117 GCA_036554845.1 Pyrinomonadaceae bacterium | reverse complement strand
AGTTCCCCTCCTTACGTTATTCTACAAACCGCTCAAAGCGCTCACAGTGAATTAAGCGTAAAACTGACAAACGAGGAAGGATGGAAGGTTAAGAGATGAAAACTAGCGAGACACAAAAGAAAATCTACCAACGTGTTGTGGCCGTGCTGGCCTTGCTGACAACGGTCGCGGTTACCGCAGCCACAGGTCGCGCTGACGTGCCAAAGACTGAGGCCAAGCCGATGGACATTGTTGAGACGGCAGTGGCGGCCGGACAATTCAAGACCCTGGCGGCCGCGCTGGAAGCCGCGGGTTTAATCGACGATCTGAAGGGCCCTGGGCCATTCACGGTCTTTGCGCCAACGGACGAGGCTTTTGGCAAGCTCCCGGCGGGTACGGTGGAAATGCTCCTCAAGCCGGAGAACAAAGAGAAGCTGAAGGCGGTTCTTCTTTACCATGTTGTCTCCGGCAACGTGCCGGCCAGTAAGGTTCTGAAGCTGAATGGCCGTTCGGTGGAGACGCTTCAAGGCAGTTCGATCAAGGTGCGCACCAACGGTGGCGTTCGCGTGGATAACGCGAGGGTCACGCAAACTGACATACAGACCTCGAATGGAGTGATTCATGTGATCGATTCCGTTCTGATGCCAAAGATGTAATTAGGCTTTAACAAAGCCTTATAAAGAGGAAACAAGAAATGAAGTCAGAACATGACTTAGTCGATACGGCCTTAGCAGCCGGAAATTTCTCGACGCTGGCTGCGACTCTCGGGGCCGCAGCGTTGATTGAGAGATTGAAAGGCGATGGACCGTTCACTGTTTTCGCGCCAACGGATGATGCGTTTGCGAAACTTCCGCCGCAGACAGTGAGTGATCTGCTACAGCCTGAGAACAAAAGCAAGTTGACTGCGATTCTTACCTATCTTGTGGTCTCCGGTAGGGTGACTTCGCGAGAAGTCATTAACTTGACATCAGTTCCAACTCTTCAAGGTCAATCTTTGCAGATAAACAAAGAGGAGGGACTTAAGATCAACGACGCAAATATAATTGCGTCGGACGTAGAAGCGTCGAACGGCGTGATTCACGTCATCGATACGGTTCTATTCCCTCGGCAAGCGCTGCGGCGTGAGCCAGATTCAGTAGGTCGCAGCGACTTCGCGGTTGCTGCGGCCCGCTGTCATCAGAAATCAAGGGTTTAGCTATGTCCAAAAAGAGAGTTTTGATAACAGCTAGTATGGTCGCGGGAGTATTAGGGTTTGGTTATATCGTTGCGACCGCAAAGACCAAGCAGGATCTCGAAACAGTTTCGCGGGTTGATTTATCGCGTTACTCGGGCCAGTGGTACGAAATAGCGCGTCTTCCTAACGGGTTTCAAAAAAAGTGTGCGGATTCAGTCTCCGCAAATTACACGCTGAGATCTGACGGAAGTATCAAGGTCGTCAATAGGTGCCGCAAGCAATCGGGGGCGTTCACGACGGCGACCGGCAAAGCGAAAATCGTTGATAAGACCACCAACGCGAAATTAAAGGTTACGTTCTTTTGGCCGTTCTATGGCGACTATTGGATTCTCGATCTTGGTGAAAACTACGAATACTCGGTGGTGGGCGACCGAAGTCGTAAGTACCTGTGGATCCTGAGCCGTACTCCACAAATCGATGAAGGTTTGTATAAACGGTTGCTCGCTAACATGCACCGAAAGGGCTTTGACACGACCAGGATGATTCGCACTGTGCAACCAGCGGCGGTTATGGGATCTAGCGAATGATGATGCGGGCTTTGGGGTATCGCCGAAGATGATTGAGATATCGAGCAATAAGCCAAAAGACCCCAGCGAATCGGAACTCGTCTTACTTACCGGCGCGAGCGGATACGTTGGTGGGCGGCTACTGCAAGCGCTCGAGGAAGACGGAATACGAGTCCGTTGCCTGGCGCGCAAACCGGAATTTCTTGGTCCCCGGACGGCAACGGCAGAAATAGTTAAAGGTGATGTGCTTGACCCAGCGAGTCTCGACGAAGCGCTACACAGGGTTCAAGTTGCTTACTATCTAATCCATTCGATGGGCGCGGCGGGATCGTTTGAAGAGAATGATCGGCGCGGTGCCACCAATTTTGCCGAGGCGGCTAAAAAAGCTGGGGTCGAAAGAATTATTTATCTTGGCGGGCTAGGAAACGAAAGGGAAGATCTTTCTCCACACTTGCGCAGTCGCCAGGAAGTAGGACGCATTCTGCGTAGCACAGGCATCCCAGTGTTGGAATTTCGCGCATCCATCGTGATTGGTTCCGGAAGTCTCTCGTTCGAGATGATTCGCTCTTTGGTAGAGCGTTTACCGGTAATGATCATGCCGACCTGGGTTACTGTCAAAGCTCAACCAATTGCCGCCCGCGATTTGATTTCTTATCTGAAGGCCGCACTCCGTCTGCCTGTAGATCAATACGGGATTTATGAGATTGGCGGCGCCGATCGAGTTTCCTACGCGGACATTATGCGCGCGTACGGCAAGCAACGGGGACTACACCCGCGGATGATTCAGGTGCCGGTATTGACGCCTTATCTGTCCAGTCTCTGGTTGGGGCTGGTGACGCCTTTGTACGCGCGGATCGGGCGCAAGCTGATCGAGAGCATCGTTCATTCGACAGTCGTCAGCGACGGGCGCGCGTTGGAAGTCTTTGATATTAGACCGGTAGGAATTGATGCTGCCATTAAGCTGGCACTGACACGAGAAGATCGAGAGTTGGCCACGACGCGATGGTCGGATGCCCTGTCGTCCTCGGGTGAATTGAAGTCGCACCGCAACGTTAGTTTTGGAAGGCGCTTGATTGACTCGCGTGAAGTCACCGTGCAAGCGCCGCCCGTGGTCGCGTTCAGACCGATCCAACTCATCGGTGGCGAAGCTGGTTGGTATGGGTTCAATTGGCTTTGGCAACTCCGCGGACTGCTCGATTTATTTGTAGGCGGCATCGGCGTGCGGCGCGGGCGTTCGGATCCGCACAAAGTGCGGGTCGGCGATGCAATTGATTTCTGGCGAGTCGAGGCATTTGAACCGAATCATCGCCTGCGCCTCAACGCGGAGATGAGATTGCCCGGACGTGCCTGGCTCGAGTTTGAAGTTGACGGCGATGATACTTCTTCGACCATCAGGCA
>DATBMP010000393.1:0-3530 GCA_036554845.1 Pyrinomonadaceae bacterium | reverse complement strand
TTCGCGTGCAACATTTATCTTTTCTACCGCAGACTCGGCTGGAATTCTGTACGCTCCAATCCCCGCCCAAACTTTTCTTCCCGCAGCATGCGCCGACTCGGAGGCGATCTTGATCTGCTGTTGAAAGACTGCTGTGTCGGTCGAATAAGCCATCGGACACGCCACATCAAGCACTCCGAGCGAAAGCCAGCGACGCCAATCCTGAAAGCGACGAGTGTACGCGTTCTCATCGTTGGCAAAGACAGCCGCGGACACCGTAACGTTCGGTTTGCGCCGCTTCACTCCCCGATAAATGCGAGACACCAGCGCTGTGATCTCTTCGCGCTGAAACTCAGCAAAACGATCGCCGTACTTCTCGGCACCGGCCAGAGGATTGTCACGCAAGAGCGTCTTTAATTCCTTCCGTTCATCTTTGGTAAGTTTTGGTTCCAACCACTTGCGAAAATTTTCCAACGACGTGCGACTGTAATCAAAATCGGGACTGGCTAGTCTGACGTAATCGAAATGCAGACCATCAACCGCATATTCCTTCAACACATCCATCCAGATGTTGAATATATGATCGCGAACTTTCGCATTGGATGGTCCAGTGTAGATACCTTCCAATTCAGCTCGGTTAGCCTTGGACCACTCAACAATTCGAGATCGGTATTTCGGATCACGTGGCGACACAGAATAGAGTTCGGCAGCAACGGGCCGAGGCACCGCGAGCCATTCAGGATGTTTGTTGTAGACGTGTTTAGGATCTGTCGGCAGCGCATCAAGATTGGCCAGCAGACTGGTATTGATCCAGGCGTGAACTTTGAGACCGTGCTCTTTTGCTTCTGCAAGTGTCACAGCCAAAGGATCGAAATCAAGTGGCTGGTCCTTCAGCTCAACTGCACGTGGTTCGCGTCGCGAACGGTAGTAAGCATCGCCTCGGCCGCGCACCTGGACGATTAGTGTGTTAAAGCCATTCTCTTTTGCGGATTGGACCAGCGTGCGGATCTTCTCTGGCGAAGTCAAAGTGGTTCTCACCACCCACAGCGCACGGACTTCGTTCTCCTTCGCCGGCTGCGCATAAATCGCAGTGGAAGCGATGAACGAAAGTAAGCATGCCACGAGCAGGTTGTTGAACCAATGAGAGTTGTAAAATTGAATCTTCTTCACTCTCGTTCATCCTCTAGCGCTCACCGCCGGCGTCGGCTTTGCCGTATCCCTTGCGGTAGGCCTCTGGCCTACCGGACGACAAAAAGATCTTAGGCTACGCCGGTGTGTTAGTGGAGCTGAGGCGCAGCCTAGTTTTAAAAGATGCCTACGGTAAGCCCAGAGGCTTACCGCAAGGGATGCCGCAAAAGCCGCGTCCGGTCGGCCGACGCGACGTTCAGGTTCGAACACCTTCTTCCCGCACTCAATCAAAACTGATACCGCAGCGCAAACTGAACCGTGCGCGGTGAATAAAGAGCGTTGAAGCCCAGGATGCGTCCAAAGTTAACATTCGTAATGTCAGTGGTTGGGAATCCGTACTGAATGTGGTTGAACGCATTGAAGAGATCCGCGCGCAACGAGAAACGGTGGTTCTCCCACGGCAACGGGAAATTCTTTTGAATGCCAATGTCTACATTCCTCACTCCATCACCATAGAAAGTGTTGCGACCCAGGATCACCGCGTTCACGTCCGAAGTTGTCAAAGTTCGGAACGCTGCGCGCGGTAAAGCGGACTGCGAAGTTGCAGGATGATTGACGCTATTGCCCAGGACTGACGGGTCGAGTAGAACGGGTCGTGATTCAGCAAAGCCGTCGAGATTGAGATCGACACCAGTTGTAACGACTGTGAACGGTGTACCCTTTGCCAGCTTAACAACCGCTGAAAACTGCCACCCACCTAATGTCTGTCCGAGCAGCCCACGTTCTCCGCTAAACCACGGTGTGCGATACGTTCCGTAGATGGTAAATCTATGTGGCGTGTGGAAGCGTGAAAGACCACGAGCCGCACGAGCGTTGTTGCCAGTCTGATTCGTGTCACCCGCTCCGACAAACGTCGCTTCAGAAGTCGTGTCAATCGCTTTACTGAAGGTATACGCCGCCTGGAAATTGAAGTTGTTGCTCAAGCGCTTGGTCCACTCCAACTGCAGACCGTGGTAGTAACTCCACGAGGCATTAGCCACAGCAATGTTTGTTGTGTAGAGACCATTTGGTCGGCGCTCATTCGTTCGCGGTACGCGGAAGCTGTATTCCAGATTTCCTAATGGCACCGCCACCGGACACTGTGCTGTTGTAGGCACATTTGCCAGACCGGTGCCAGCGCAGACGATGTTGGCTGCCGGTCGAAGCACCTGGCCCCTGACATCAAACGCTCGAGGATCACCTGGCGGTCGGTTCGCCGCGGTGTAGAGCACTGTCGGCGAGTTATTTGGATGATTGGCTACCATTACACCTGACGGATCGTTTAGCGGCAGGTTATCCAGCGCGTAGCGCAACAACCCAATACCCCGATTACCGGTGTAACT
Source organism: Pyrinomonadaceae bacterium (assembly GCA_036554845.1). Lineage (GTDB taxonomy): Bacteria > Acidobacteriota > Blastocatellia > Pyrinomonadales > Pyrinomonadaceae > PSRF01. Next base: position 1,041 of record DATBMP010000393.1, on the reverse strand, counting down.
AATTCGGAGCGCTGACGTGAACGGCAGTTGACGCTCGTAACTCAAATTCCATTGTTGGGTGTAAGGCATCTCCAGGCCGGGATCGATTATCGTCAGTGTGGTCCGCGTTGTCTGCGGACCCGGGACAAACACGAATCCATTGGTTGGATCAGACAAGTCAGTGGGATCGAAGATCGCAGTTGGGTTTCCCGAGTTGTTGTAGAAGAAAGCATTGGGCGGATTGAAACGCACGGTTGCGCCAGACTGCGAGAAGACTGACTGGAAGAGCCGGCCGTGATAGATCCCGTAACCTCCGCGTATCGAGGAGTCTCCTGTATTGCCGAACACTTTGTGTAGAAACCCGTTCTCGAAACCTGGACTCCAGGCGAAACCAATGCGTGGCTCGATATTGTCTTTATCGTCTTTGAATCCGTAGTTGATTCGATCCTGAGCTTCGGTCGGCGCTGAAACGTATTCATAACGCAGGCCCAGGTTTACCGTCAGGCTCGGAGTTACTTTCCAGTTGTCCTCGACATAGAAATTCGATTCATTGATCCGGTTTTCAAGGAAGAATGGACCAAAGCCCTTCTGGAAGGAGTTAATACATCCATTGAGCAACGCATAGTAAGGCGAAGCGACACCGAGCGGATTGGTTGCACTGATGGTGTTTGGATCTCGGTAGGTTACGCCGTTACAGGTTGACGAGAAGTTCCAAAAGCCGCGTGAGTTACTGTCTGCCACATCATCCAGACGCTGGCGACGAATATCGGTCCCGGCCTTGATGAAGTGGTTTCCTCCGAACAGAGTCGAAAGGTTGTAGACAAACTGGTGATCGGTCTGCCAGCGATTGATCGGAAACTGTCCTGCATTGCCGATGATCGATCCGGCCACTGGCGTTCCCGTAAAACGAATAATCGGAGTGTTGTTGCCACCCTTGATTCCCACCAAGGTCGTTCTCAGTCCCAAACCGAAGCGTGCCTCGCCAACAGTTCGCGCTGAGAAGAGATGCGTCCAGGTGAAACCGATGTTCTGCTGCTTGTTATTCTGCTTGGTAGTCTCGCC
>DATBMP010000252.1:0-5401 GCA_036554845.1 Pyrinomonadaceae bacterium | reverse complement strand
TGCACGAAGTTTTTTGAGGGTCGAATGCCCAAGACCGAATACAAGCTCACGTCACTTGGTCGGCAGGAACTCGAGAATTACCTCAAACACATGGAGAAACTTATCCAACAAGTGCGCGCAACTTAGGGTTAGGGCCCCTTTTTTGCCTGCCGGCTTTGCGAAACAAAGGACTTGGTGCAATGCAGTCGATAGAAAACAGGCCGTTAAGAAATGAGTATGACATTGTCGTGATTGGCGCGGGCCTCGCTGGCCTCGAGTGCGCGCGACTTTTGGGCCTATATGGGTTGCATGTCCTCCTTGCTGATTGCAAATCCGATCTCAGCGAATCAGTTCACACCACGGGTATCTTCGTTCGTCGCACCCTGGAAGATTTCGATCTGCCGCAGGACTGTCTTGGACCAGCAGTTCATCATGTGACTCTCTACTCACCCAAACGACGCACCCTTCAACTAGAAAGTCCTCACGCTGAATTTCGTGTCGGGAAGATGGGCCAGATTTATAAACGGTATCTGCAGCACTGCCAGGAGACGCGAGTCGATTGGATGCCGTGTACACGATACTCGGGTCTCAATCCTGTAAATGGTCATCTCGTCGTGCACCTGGTCACTAAGGGGGTGGCCCGGAGTGTTAAGACGCGCTTCATTGTCGGTGCCGATGGTGCGAACTCACGTGTCGCTCGTGATTTGAATCTGGATGTCAATCGAGATTGGATAGTTGGCGTTGAATGTGTGTTCACGAATGTCCCACTTGATGGCCCACCGCGACTGCATTGCTTTCTTGATCCGCACCTTTCGCCTGGCTACCTCGCCTGGATCGCGAACGATGGAGATGAAACTCATATTGGCGTCGGTGGCTATCCACTAAAGTTCGACGCGGCTGAGGCCCTGGAGAGTTTTCTTTTAAGCATCGGCGGGATTATCGATCTGTCTCGAGCGCGACTGGTTGAAAGACGCGGCGGGCGGATCCCTATTGGCGGTGTCTTGCCTCGCATCGCGAATGAATACGGGCTTCTGGTCGGTGACGCAGCCGGGGCCGTCTCTCCTTTTACCGCAGGTGGGCTCGACCCATGTCTGCGTCTTTCAAATCACGCCGCGAAGATCATTGCTGTCTATCTGCAATCAGGCGACAAGCGAGTTCTAGAGAGTTATTCAGGCGAGCTGTTCAGAACTCACTTCTCATCTCGTCTTTGGATGAGACGTTTAGTTTCCATTCTTGATCAGCGATTTCTGATCGAGTTCTGCTGTGCCGCGTTGCGCCTTACACCGTTGAAATGGTTCGCCCGGCACGTCTTTTTTGGTCGAGGTTCATTTCCGGATACTCATGGTCTAACAACTGAAGAACTTCCGTTAAAAGTGAGAGAAGCGTTATGAACGATGAAACTTTTCGTCTGGTTGAGCGTGCAAACAGACAACATCACCACAGAGATACTGACGCTAACACGCTCTTTCAGTGTGGCTTGCCACATTAACGCGTCGCGCTGGTCAATTGAGAATCAACTAATCACATCACCGGGGAGTGCCACTAAACCCGTTCATATTGCAGGAGTGAGTCATGACCAAACGCATAGTAGCCATAGTGTTCATCTTCTTGTGTGCTTCAGCAGCCTGGGCCATCCTGGGAGGCACAATATTCAATCGAACCTATTCACTCAATTCTGTCTCCTCGAACCGGGTGGCCTCGACGTGGGGTACGCCACAAAACCAATCTCCTCCCAAGGCCTCTTTTACGAATCTAATCCCGAAACAAGAGACCGCGACCGAGAACGGCAAACCGATCGTTAAGACGATTCAACAAGAGATTGTCACAGCCTTACCCTTGCAGAGTAGTCGTGTCAACGTCGCTCTTGATCTGGAGCATCGTCAGAAAGGCTTGCTGTGGTACAGCACGTACAAAGTCGATTTTTCCGGGTCCTATGGATTTACCAATCACAGCCAGAAGGAAGAGACGGTCAACTTCAGTCTCGGCTTTCCAACCAAGAAGGCAATTTATGACGATCTGAACTTCACCGTCGATGGTGTTCAAGTTCCGATCAGCAACACTGACAGCGCTGCCACTGCAGCGGTCAAGATACCCGCGGGCAAGACGATCCAGCTCGGAGTTGGTTATCGTTCGCAGGGACTGGATGAATGGCGCTACAACTTTGGTTCCGAGATCACTCAGGTGCGTGACTTTACTCTAAACATGAAGACCAACTTCAAAGACATCGACTTCCCGGATAACACGGTCTCGCCCTCGAACAAACGCGAGACGGAAACCGGTTGGGATCTCACGTGGTCATACAAGAGCCTCCTGTCCGGTTATCAGATCGCCATGGTAATGCCCGAGAAGTTGCAGCCCGGTCCACTCGCTGGAAAGATCAGCTTCTTTGCTCCAGTCTCGCTCTTCTTTTTCTTCTTCATCATGCTGATCATCACAACGATTCGCGGCATTGAGCTTCACCCGATGAACTACTTCTTTCTCGCCGCCGCGTTCTTCTCCTTTCACCTGTTGCTTGCCTATCTGGTCGATCACATCTCGATCCATCTTGCCTTTGCAATCTCTTCAGCAGTCTCGATCTTCCTGGTCGTAAGTTATTTGCGTCTGGTTGTCGGGATGCACTTTGCCAGTCGCGAGGCAGCACTCGCGCAGTTTGTTTACCTGGTGATGTTCTCGTACGCCTTTTTCCTTGAAGGATTTACCGGGTTGGCAATCACGATTGGCTCGATCGTGACTTTGTTCGTGGCGATGCAGACAACCGGGCGAATTCGCTGGGCCGAAAAGTTCACATTGCGACCGGGCGGACCCGCGAATGCGGAAGTCTCAGGTGTTAACAACCCTGCTGCAGCCAGCGTCTTAACTTAAGGGGCGATACAGAAGTGCCTGCACCCTTCCGGACGCGGATTTTGTTGGGTGCAGGCGAACTTTAGCTGGGAGACGGTCGTATACGCTCGCAGCCGAAGGCACTCCTTAAGTTATGAAAGCCATAGTTTCGTTCTATTCCGATGCCTTGAAGATCGCTGTCCAGTCGATCTTCGCTCACAAGCTTCGGGCCTTTCTCACTCTTATCGGCATCATCATCGGTGTCGCCTCGGTCGTAACAGTCGGCGCGTCGATTAGCGGCCTCAACACCTACGTTATTGAGCGAATCAGCAAGGTCCTCGGTAGCAATCACTTCATGATCGCCCGGATGGCTTATCACGGACGCATGTCTGACGATGAGTATGAACGTCGAAACCGTCGTAACAAACGGCTGAACTGGGACGACTATGAATGGGTCCGCGACCATTGTTTCACCTGTTCTGAAGTTGGTGCTCAGTCTGGCGCGGGAACTGACCTGAAGCAGGACGGGATCGAGTTTCCCGGCGCCCAGGTTTTCGGATCTTCCGCCAATATGGTGGATATCGAAGACAAGACAATCGAAGAGGGTCGGTTTATCTCAAATGATGAGGTCGAGCGCTCGGCCATGGTTTGTGTGCTTGGTGCAGACATTCGCGAAAAGTTTTTTGGTACCACCAATCCCATTGGCAAAACCCTGAAAGTCCGCGGACTACCCATGCGCGTCGTGGGCGTCGAAGAGAAGCGAGGTTCGTTCTTTGGCGACTCGTTTGATCGTCACATCTACATTCCGGTGACGACGCACATGCAGATCTTTGGACGCAATAGTCTTCAGATTCATGGCAAGACCAGACAGCGAGAAACGTTTCAGAGTGCGATCGAAGACGCGCGCGTGGCGATGCGTATCAAACACCGTTTGAAAGGAAATGAAGAGGACGACTTCGGTTTAGTCGATGTCGAGGCGCTTAACAATCAGATCGATCAGTTCACTGGAAGTATCGCAACGGTGGTCGTCCCCATCACACTCATCACGCTTGTGGTAGGTGGCATTGTGGTGATGAACATCATGTTGGTCAGCGTGACTGAGAGGACCTTTGAGGTTGGATTGCGTAAGGCCGTGGGCGCAACGCGACGACAGATTCTGCTGCAGTTCCTGATTGAGTCTGCGATCCTTTGTGCGTTGGGAGGTGTGCTCGGTCTGTTGGTGGCCTGGGGCGTAACGCAACTTATAACAACCCTGGCATCGATCACGATGACGATCACGATCGGTTACATCCTATTGGCGTTAATTGTCTCGACAGCGATTGGCATGATAGCGGGCATTTATCCTGCTTTTAAAGCTGCGAGACTTGATCCGATCCTGGCCTTAACTCAGACGACCTAATCCCGATAATGAAACTCTCACTCCCAAAAGGTGTGCTCCGTGAAACGCTGGCGATGGCGCTCGACAGCGTTCGTTCGCATAAATTTCGCAGCTTCCTCACGGTACTGGGAATCGTCATCGGCGTGATGACTGCTATCACGATTGCCTCGATTCTCACCGGTTTGCGACAGAACATCGTGGCGATGATTGAAGAGTATGGGACCAACAATATCTACGCTTTTCATCTCTCAACAGGTCCACGCGTTGGTGAGGACCGTTCGGAGCGCACTAGAAAACCACTGACGGTTGGCGACGCCGAAACGATAAAGGCCCAGGCGCCGGCGGTGGAGGACGTGGCCCATGTGGCGCCGAATGTTGGTTACGGTGGTGGTCCATTCGACGATAACATCACTTATCAGGGCAACAATTATCGTTGGGGAAATACGCAGGGTGTTTCTCCAAACTACGACGTAATCGCCAACATCACCTTGAAGGAAGGACGCTTTATCAACGAGCTCGACGATCAGCAGCGGGCCAACGTGATGGTAATCGGTGTGAACGCTGCCGAGGCCCTCTTTCCCGGACAGGAGAGCGGGATTGCCGGCACGCAGGTGCGAATGGGGGGCTACAACTTTGAGATAGTCGGCGTCCTCGAGAAGCGTAAAGCGGGATTCTTTGGTGAAAATGAAGAAGACAATGCGGTCTTTATTCCTTTCCGCACTGCTCAGAAGGTTGCGCCCGCGAAAGGTTACCTCCTGTTGGTGATTCAGGGTCGCTCCGGACAAGTGACTGAAGCGCTGAACCAGTCAGAAGAAATATTGCGCCGGCGTCGTAACGTGAAGTTTGGAGATCCAAACAACTTTGATATCAAGACGGCAGGCAAGTTCATCGAACAGTTCGACAGCATCACTGCAATGGTCGGACTGATTGCCATCGCCATCTCGAGCCTGGGATTGTTGGTAGGCGGGATTGGTGTGATGAACATCATGCTGGTCAGCGTCACTGAACGAACAAAAGAGATCGGCGTTCGCAAAGCGCTCGGTGCACGACGCAAAGATATCGTTCGTCAGTTTCTGTTTGAAGCAATGACGCTCACGTTCATGGGTGGCATCCTCGGCGTAATACTGGCAGTTGGAGTGAGTCGGATCATCATGTTGCTGGTGCCGAGTCTGCCCGCGTTGATTCCTTCGTGGGCCGTTATTACTGGCTTAACCGTTTCGATCG
>DATBMP010000365.1:0-17147 GCA_036554845.1 Pyrinomonadaceae bacterium | reverse complement strand
CTTACCGCAAGGGTGCGGCAGAGCCGAAATTTCAGGACTTTTTGCAGAAATTCCCGATCAAAGGCCAAAGGCCCCCAAAGACCTGATCAAGACTAAACACAAACGAGAAATCCACTGACGACTCTTCACAGGCCTGCTCGCGCGACTTCATTGCGCAACGCAGCGTCAAGTCTCTCAAGTCCCCCGGCTAACGTCTCCGTTTCACAACAGTACCCCAGTCGGAAATGTTGCGGCTCTTCAAAGAATCTCCCGGGAACTACTGACGTCTCGTACTTCTCTTTCAACAAGCTGACAAACTCATCAGCGTTGCCCCTCTTCAGCCGAGGAAAAACAATCGTGCCATGCTCTGTGCGCACTGCATCGAGTTCATCACGCGCGTCAAGAAAGTCATTCACCAGTTTTCGATTTGTTTCGAGTAGCGCTTTCGCCTTCGAGGTGATGCGATCGATCTGGGACAGGGCCATCACACTCAACCTTTCGCCCGCGTGCACGGGAGTCGAGGCAAACAGATCATTGAGCCGCCACATTCGCTCAGCCAACTCCTCTTCCGCAACGATCCATCCACACCGTAATCCACTGAGACCGAATGCCTTGGTCAAGCTGCTCGTCGTTACAAATTCCTTACCCAGATGAAATGCGGTCATCGGACGCTGCTCAAACATCGCCTCGAGATAGACTTCATCAACTAATACCCTTGCCTTGACGTCTTGCGCTATCTCTCCGAGCCGGCGCAACGTTGTGTCCGGCAGCAACATGCCACTTGGATTGTGAAGATTGGTAATGACGATCAGTCTTGCATTGGGACTCATCAGTTGTTCAAGAGCTTCCATGTCGATCTGAAACTTATTTTCGAAGCGGCGTGGAAAGCGCTTAATCTTCGCACCCAGGTACTGCGCCAATGCCAGCAGCGGTTCATAGGTTGGCTGCTCCATCAAGACTTCATCGCCTGGATTGATCAATGCAGCCATAGCGAGATGATTGGCGAAGGTAGTGCCAGCAGCAGTAACCAAAGTCGTTGATGGAACATTTAAGCGTGTTGCCAGCGCGTCAATTAAGGGTGGGTAACCGTAGCCGGTCTCGGTCGTGATCTCGAGCTGATCAGGATCGACCTCGAGGTCCTTGAATTTCAGATTCCCGAGACCGCTAAGCGCAAGATTGAAACGGGAACTGCGTTGGGTCTTGGCCCAATGCATGTATTCGGAGCCAAAAACTCTATCGCTCATTTCCCTGCCCTCCAGCGCCAAAACAGAAATGCTGGTATGCCCGCCAGCAATAGGACCACGCCAATCAACGTGTTTTCTGGATACCTGTAAATCGTGTTCGCGACTACGAGCCAACAGATTATTACGAATGCAGCGGTCGTCACTGGATGACCCGGCACCTTTGTTATTCCGCGTCCATTTCTCGCCTTTTGTCGTCTGCGAAACACAAAGATGCAAGCGGCCGTAGCGCCAAAGAAGATGAAGTCAACTGAAACAACATAATTCAGAATCTGTTCATACTTTCCCCATAAGGCAATCACAATCGACAGAACGCCCTGGAGAATAATGGCGATTATGGGAACTTTGGTGCGCGGATGTAACCGGCCAACGCTGCGGAAGAAAAGCCTGTCTTCAGACATCGCGTAATAGACACGTGGAGCAGTCAGCATTCCCTGACTCAGGAACCCGAGCGTGGAGATTGCGATACCCGCGGCGATCAGACGGGCGCCTGTTTCTCCGAGTGCGAGTCTCATCACATCGGACGCAGGTGTGCTTGTGTTTGCCAGGCCCGCTGGTCCAAGAGCCCAAAGATAAACAAAGTTAACGGCAAGGTAGAGCACCACCACACCCATCACACCGGCGATCAGAGCTCGTGGCAAATTCTTCTCGGGCTCACGGATTTCTCCCGCCACAAAACTTGCCGTCTGCCATCCACCGTAGGCAAACAGCACCGGGACCATCGCCGCACCAATGGTCGTAATGAAGTCAAAACTCGGTGGCCCAACGACGATCGAGATACCGCCTGTTTGGGGCCCCGAGGGACCTGAAAGAAATAGACCGCAAAAAATTAGAGCTACGATCGCCAGGATCTTTAGGACCATCAGGAAGCTTTGAACCGTGCCGCCCGCTCTCACTCCAATGCAGTTGATCGCGGTCAAGACTCCTAAGGCGATGACCGCGATGATCTGATCACTAAGAGAGACGCCGGTTAATTCAATGAAGTAACGCGAGAATGTAACGGCGACTGCGGCCATACCTCCCGATTGAATGACCAGCAGCAGCGCCCACCCATAAAGAAAGGCAACGAGCGGGTGATAAGCGTCGCGCAGATAAGCGTACTGCCCTCCCACGTCTGGTCGAATCGCGGCCAACTCGGCCCATATGAACGCCGCTGCGAGTGCCACTAGGCCGCCGAGAGCCCAAACCCCGAGAATAAGAACCGGGGAAGAAATTTGCCTGGCGACAACGTAGGGATTGATGAAGATGCCTGACCCAATGATGCCACCCATGACCAGCATGGTGGCGTCGAAGAGGCCAAGTCTGCGGGATAGAGTGGGTTGCGCGTCGGCGGTGGGAGTAGTGGTATTAGCAATCATGAATGGAGCGCAAGCGTCCCGCACGGAGCGCGGGCGTCCCGCCCGCAAGTGGAGCGCGGACGTCCCGCCCGCAAGTGGAGCGCGGGCGTCCCGCCCGCATCGTCAAAGGTGCGCGCGTCAGTACCAAAGCAAAATCTATCAAATCAATTTCAATGAGCCGCGAAGAACATCTGAAAGGGTACGTCCGTCAGGCAATGATCTCTGAAGTAGGAGATCGATGCGGGCGAGACGCCCGCGCTCCGGCTAGCGATTCTCGTTTCCCTCGCTTGTGGTCTTCGCCTCAGGTCGGCCTTCAGTGTCAACAAAAGTAATCGTGGTACCCACATCGTCCAACGAACGAAGACCCGGTTCGATCACCTTGCGATCACCGACGACCACGATTGCCATGCGACCCGGATCGAGATACTGCCTCGCAACTCGATTCACGTCCGCGAGCGTCACTGCTTGCACACTCTGTGTGTAACGATTGAAATAGTTGTCGGGCAAACCATGGACCACTACATCTTCGAGCCGGTTGGCCATCTGTGCCGGTGTTTCAAAGCCACGCGGGAATCCACGAATGATCGCCTGCTTTGCAAATTCCAACTCTTTCGTTGTGATCGGAATGTCACCGCGAATACCACGCAACTCTTTCAGAAACTCGGCTACAGATTCTTTTGTCACGTTGGTAAACACACCCGCGGTGGCAAGGAAAGGTCCTGGCCCACGTCCATAGATGAAGGTTGTTCGCGCGCCGTAGGTGTACCCCTTGTCTTCGCGCAGGTTGAGGTTGATCCGCGACACAAACTGCCCACCTAGCATCGTGTTTAGCACCAGCAGTGGAAAGTAGTCAGGCGTGTTTCGCTTGGCCGCGACCTGTCCGATGCTTATCACTGACTGGGCCGAACCAGGACGATCAACGATGTAGAGCGTGGCTCGATCCCTCGCGGCAGGATCGGGAATTGTGAGTTCAGGGACCGCCGCGGGTTTCCAGGCGGCAAACGCTTTCTCGAGTTTAGGAATGATCGTCGCAAGCGTTACATCACCGACAACGATCAAAGTCGAATTATTCGGACGGTAATACTTTTCATAGAAGTCTTTCACATCGCTTTCGGTGATCGCTCCCAGTGAAGTCTCATCGCCAATTGCTGGATGACCGTATGGATGCTCGCGACCATAGAGAAGCGAAGCATAAACAATGCTGGCAACTGCATTGGCGTTGTCCTTCTGTTGTTTCACTTGCGCCAGGCGCCGGCTGCGGACTCTCTGTATTTCGTCAGCTTTGAACGCCGGGTTTGTTATGACATCAGCATAAACATCGAGCGCTCGATCAAAGTGCCTGGTGAGTGTCAGCATGCTTGCGCTCGATGAATCCAAATCGGCGCCGACATTCAGGTTCGCTCCGATGGCGCCGATTGAATCTGCAATCTCCAGAGCGTTTCGAGTCTTGGTTCCTTCATCAAGCAGATCTGCTGTAAGACTTGCGAGACCGGCGCGGTTTGGAGCATCGCTCGCAGCGCCAGACTTTACGACGAGATTCATGTTGACGACCGGAAGCTCGTGATGTTCGACAAGCACAACCTCCAACCCGTTTGAGAGCTTGCGTCGTTGGATCTGCGGCAATGTAAGACTGGGATTTGGTTTTGGAGCCGGCAGGTTCCATTTCTTCTCGTCAGCGGACGAACGCTTTGCTTCGGGTGAAGGGCTGGCCTGAGGGACGGCCGCCTGTTCACTACGCGAACCGCTGCTTGCGCGATCTCTTGCACGTGGAGTGACACGGGCAATCAGTCTCGTGTCCGTAAGGTAGGTGTTCGCTGCTCGCTTAACATCTTCAGCAGTAACCTTTCGATAGCGATCAAGATCCTGCTGCACGAAGTTCGGCGTTCCCACGTAGGTTGCATAGAGGTTCAGTCGATCGTTCTTGCCGTTGAAACCTCCAACTGTTTGCATCCCGTAGATGAAAGCGGATTCACGAATGTTGTAGGCCCGCTCGAGCTCTTCACTGGTTGGGCCTTCCTTTTTGATGCGTTGAATCTCTTCATTGATCACGGTCTCTAACTCAGTCAAACTCTTGCCGGGCTTCGCGGTGGCAACGATTTGAAACTGACCGGCAATCTCCTGGGCGTTGTTGCTGGCAAAGACATCCTGCGCGATCTGACGATCGTAGACGAGTGCTTTGTAAAGCCTGGAGGTCTTTCCCGAACCGAGGACGTAGGCAAGCCAATCGGTAGCAGGTTCATCGGGAGTGAATTGCGGTTGAGTGGGCCAAACCATATAGACTCGCGGTAATGCAACGCGGTCTTCCATTTCGATGATCTTGGTTTCGGTCAGTTTTACCTGGGATGCTTTTGGTCTGACGATCTCTGGACCACTTGCGATTGGGCCGAAGTATTTCTCGACGAGGCGGCGGGCTTCAGTGGGATTAAAGTCGCCGGCGATCGCGAGACTTGCGTTGCGTGGTGTGTAGTAACGTCGGAAAAAATCTTTGATATCGTCTAAAGATGCGGCAGAGAGATCTTCAAGCGACCCGATGGTCAACCAGTGATAAGGATGATCGGGTGGATAAAGTGTCTCGCTAATCTTCGCACCAACCAGGCCATATGGTTGGTTGTCGTAATTTTGACGCTTTTCGTTTTTGACAACGTCACGTTGATTGGCCAACTTCGCTTCGTTCAGCACATCCAAAAGCCCACCCATTCGATCGGCTTCCATGAAGAGAGCGAGTTCGAGAAAGTTTGACGGAACAACTTCCCAGTAGTTGGTCCGATCGCGATTAGTGGAGCCGTTGAGTGTGCCACCTGCCTCCTGAATTGGCTTGAAGAAATCGTCGTCGTAACCCTTGGACCCCTGAAACATCATGTGCTCAAAAAGATGTGCGTAACCGGTCTTGCCAGGGACCTCGTTCTTAGAGCCGACGTGGTACCAAAGGTTTACTCCGACGATCGGAGTTGAGTGGTCTTCGTGGAAGATGACTCGCAGACCATTCTTCAACTTGAACTCGCTGATTTTGATTGGCGGCAGCGAGCCGGCGGTTTTTGGTGACGCTTTAGTGGTGCGTGCTGCTTGTCTCTGCGCCAGAACGGCTGAGGGTGCCAGCATGCCGATAACAACCAGAATTGCGATTAAATTCTGAACCTTTCTCATCACGATCTCCTTTTAGTTGAACGACGCGTTCACGCACACTCGGGGGGTACGAAATACAACTCCATCGCTGGGTTTTTGAGAATCTATTTAATTGAGTTTCTGTTTGGTGCTTATTCTATCGCTCAATCAAGAAGAAGCAAGTAATGAACAAGGTCAATAACATTGTCGCGCATCCGCGCCTCCGGCTTCAGCCGCGTGGTACTTCAAGAATGAGAAACTACATGGCTTGTCCAGTGCCTTTGAGGGCGTTGTTCTGATTTTTCAGGCAACTTGGGTTAGCATCGAGCCGCGAACCACGATGCATAGACTGAAGGCCCATCTCTCCGACACTTCTGTTACGTTCTGGTCCTGGTTATTTCCGATCACTTTCCTGATGCATTTTGCGGAAGAGTATTGGTTTGGCGGCGGCTATATTGCATATCTGAAGCAGACCCACGGTATCGATCTGCCTGAAAAGATCTTCTTGATCGCCCAGGGAATTGGTCTGGTGCTGATGCTGGCAGGAATTCTGATTGCGAGGCGGCTCGGTTTCATAGAAACCATGCTGGTGATCTTTGGCGCTGTGATAACTGCCAACGGCCTAACGCACATCATCACGAGCATTCTTCAATCAATGTATGGTCCGGGGTTGATTACTTCGATTTTTGTTTGGCTCCCTCTTGGTCTCGCGACGTTGATTCGCTTTCACGGAAACTTTGGCAGCGCGAGGTACTGGTTCGCGGTATTGGTGGGTGTGGGCATTAACATCGTGGTCGTTCTCTTCACTCTGCGCGGTGGTGTTTGAGGAAGATCGTTTTTTAGGATGAAGTTGGAGCATGACGGTATGAAGCCAAATGCCGCATACCGATCATGTAAGACAGAAAAACACTCTCAGCCAAAGCGAAGGGCGGCCACGGAGGGCCGCCCTTACAAATCTAAAGCTGGACGCAATTTAGAAACTGCCACTCGCTCCCTTGAATCCGTGTTTCGCCTGCTTCAATCCCCACGTGATCACTCGCATGGTGTCGTAGCAATAGCCCAGAATGTAGTTACAAGTTGAGAGGCAGTGCTTGGTGCATTCCTGCTTCATATTGTCGAGTTGCTTCACATCAAAGTTGTGATTGCCGACCGTGCCCCAGTTGTGAGTCGCCGAATACATCGGGAAGCACGGCGCCAGTGATCCATCCGTCCTGATGATCAGCGAGTTCTGACCGGCGCGGCACTGCCAAGGTGGGACCTTTCCCCGCATCAACAACTTCATGTCTTCCATGTGCTGAATGGGATTGACCATCTTGTATCCATGATTGACGCGCTTGTCGTTGAGGTAATCGAGTAACGCATCAACCTTGGGCCAATCCTCGGGAGTCAGATAAGTCTGGTTCTCGTTCAGATGCTTGAAGTGACTTTGCTCGGTCATCGGCGTCTCGTTGATGTGATAGTCGGTCGCGATACCGTTGTCGTGCGCGATCTCCGTCAACTCTTTCACATCATCCATGTTGTTGTGACAGATGTTGATATTGAACATCACCGTGTAGCCGTAGTAATGCTGACGCTTAACCAGATAGTCGAAGTAAGGACGAATCGGCTCCAAAGCCTTCGGCAGTGACTTGCGATCCTTTACTGAATCTACTGCCAGGTTGACGGTTGCCAGTCCTGCATCCCCCAAACGATCGATCACATCGGGCTTCATCAAACGCCCGTTTGTTGGTAGATAGACAAAGATGTCCTTCTTGGCACTGTAGTAAACAATCTTGTGAATGAACTTTGGACGCAGCAGTGGTTCGCCACCCATCAAGGCTAATACACGAGAGCCAATCGAGTGCAGCCAATCGATTGAGCGTTTCGCGACGTCCTCAGTCATCCCCTTGACGGCATTGTTGTAGGACCAGCAGTAATGGCAATCGAGGTTGCATTTCCACTCAGTGAAGAGATACGGAATGATCGGCCGCAAGTCCTTCGAGTGCCAGCGCGATTTGAAGTATGGAGCGCCCCATGTCTTCCAGGTACGAATGGCGTTGAGTTTTTGATACTCCTTCTTGGACATCTCAACCGGATTCGGATGTTGCGGGTACACGGGCTCGGGAAGAACTTCTTCGGGTTGCGGTTCAAGTTTTGGATGGGCTTCTGACTTGTAAAGAATCTGATGCAGTTTCTGGTCTATGCGAAAAGCTGGCGCACTGGTTCCGTTCTGGAGGTTGTGTTGTGGTTCGGCCATATATACTCCGTAAGGGATTGTTAGTGTTCGCAGTTATGGATTCGAGTCAGTCTGACTTTGGCTCATGATAATCCATAAAACCCGACAGCCCTGTGGATGAAGCAGAAAATATTGAATTGAGCATCCATTTGCAAGCCCTCATTGTGTTAGTCACTTGCAGTGTCACAGAAGAGACCACGACGAGGGTAGCCATTATGAAAACCGTTGAAACGGCATAACTTCTTAACGAGCCTGTTTTTGGCTCCGGAGCAGCAAGATGTTTATAGCCTGCAGAACTATACCGCACGCGCGCTCCAGTGGAGCGCAATGGACGCAAATGACGGGGAACATTTCGCTCCGAGCGGAGCGACGGTGTTCGTGGGTTTTCAGGGCTATAAACATCACGCTCCTTCGGAGCAAAGACAGGTGCGTCAAGATCATGCCCAAGTTGCGCCTGAACGGGTGTTCGGGTACGCTTTCGCGTTTTGTTGGCTGCCCTTTTCCGGTCAATGACATCTCTATTAAGGACTTAACCCTTCAAGAGGATTTTTAGTGGCGGCAAGAGCCGACGCAATAGTTACGGCTGCAATGCGACCTGACCTGTTTTCCGGTCTGGGGGTGATCTCCCTCAGTCGCACCATCGTTTTCGCAACACTCGCATTTCTGGTTCTCGCCGGCTTCGCCTTCCGTTCCAACAACCTCAGCGTCGAGGGGCTTAGTGAAGACGAGCTGAACAAACTCAATGCAGTGGCCGACTATCGTCAGAATGGTCTGACATCAGCCAACGGCGAACATCCGTTACTGATGAAGGCACTGCAAACCGCCAGTCTCTACGTTGCCGAAAAGTGGAACAACACAAGCGTCGGCAGCAATCCCGGATGGACCATTGCCCCGGAAACCGCGTTGCGCCTGCCAAGCACGATCTTTGGTGCAGCAACTTCTATCTTGATCTTCATTCTGGTTGCTGAATTGTTCGGGGCCGAGGTTGGACTAATTGCGGCGGCGCTTTGGACTTTTGATCCGAGCGCGATTGGATTCAACCGCATCGCAAAGGAAGATACCTTTCTACTCTTCTTCTTTCTGCTGGCAAACATTTTCTGGTTGCGCAGCCAGCGCGTGGCCGAGAGCGAATCACCCAAAAAAGCGCAACGTTATTACTGGGCCACCGCCGCAGCTTTCGGCGCGATGCTGGCTTCCAAATATCTTCCGCAGCTGATTGCGATCACAATCAGTTACTACTGGCTATTCCAGAATATTCCCCAAACTCAGTGGCGGTTGGGCAAAACACGCATGCTGAAGTTCTTTTTTGTGATGGGAATCGTTTTTGTCGCCGTAAATCCGACGATTCTGTTGCCTGCCACGTGGCGACAGATGGGCCAGTTTGCCGGACAGAAGCTGGTGGGCCACGATGGCTACGAGTTCATGGGCCAACTCTACACGCATCGCATGACGGATTGGCTCAATGGAATACCATGGTACTTCTATCACCTGTTCGTGCTGGTAAAACTTCCGGTGCTTACGTTGGCAGGTTTTTTGATCGGGTTGCCACTACTCTTTCGTCGAAAACTTGGTGATGGTCGCTACTTCATTCTGTTGTGGCTTTTCATCTGGATGATGACCTTCAGTTTTGCGGGTGGGAAGTTTACGCGGTATATGACTGTAGTGTTGCCGGCGATCTTCATCACGTCCGCAATTGGAATCCAGGCGACGGGAAGATGGATATCCGAGAAGCTTGCGGCCGTCTTGTCACAACCAGGAATCAAACCCTACATCGGCACGGGTGTAGCGCTGGTGGTGATCGCATTTTCAGTTCTTGCGTCAGCACAGATCTCTCCGCATTTCCGACTCTATACAAATGTGCTTGGTGGTGGAGCCGAGAAAGCCGGCTATTACTTCCCTCACGATGAGTTTTATGACGCGGGTCTGAAAGATGCCGTGTACGAGATTGCCAAACATTCGGGAACAGGTGCGCGGGTAGCAAGTGAGACACCCGGACTGGCAGCGTACTATGCGGGGCGCGCGGGACGAGCTGACTTGGTGAATGTATCGCTGTCTAATCCAACTTCTGTGAATCAGTTGCGAGAAGGCGATTACATCATTGACGCGCGCGGCCGGAGATACTTCAGCAACGACAAACTTGTGACTGCGTTGAAGTCGTCTGTCACACCTGTCGCTCGACTGAGTTTGGAATCAATACCGTCGGTGGAGATATATCGGGTTGATGAGCGGCTGTTGGCGGTGGTCAGTGGGCGGTTGTCAGTGGTCAGGTGATCCGTTGTCAGTTGCTTTCAGGTAATAGTCGGCTCTGCCGCTCTCCTTGCGGTAAGCTTACGGCTTACCGAACGTTTTCAAAAATTTTAATGAGGCTATGCCCTGAGATGAAAGAGTTTAGGCATAGGCTGAGTAGTCAGGTTAGCCAACGGTAAGCCGCAGGCTTACCGCAAGGGATGCGGCACGGCCGAAACGACTGATAACTAACAACTGACAACTGACAACTCACCACCTACCGTCTAACCTCAACCTCAACCGGTTTCGCTTCGGACGACGGGTAGCCTTCGGGCCAGTTGGAGATGTTCACGCCGTAGGGCCAGTCCGCCTCAGGGGTTACTGCAAATCGAATCTTCAATGCCAGGCCCCGCATCGCATCCATTCGCACGCCCCATTTCTTGACGCGCCATTCCTGAACCTGGGGATCCTTCTCATTGCCCGGTGGTACCAGTCGCGAGCCACAGTTTGTCCCATTTACAAAAAGCGTGACGCGTGACTTCACCCACTCCTTCTTTACGTCAATGGGTGCGACCGGTTGAATGTGTGCGCGAACGATCAGCTCACTGACTCGACGCCGATCCACGCGCTCGGGAACCACGTAATCGATCGTCCCGACCCCATAGCCCCAGATGTAACCCGGTCCTCCTCCCAACTTTTCAAAACGCGCTGCCTGGGCAAACTGCGGTTTGAATCGGTAAAGAATCGATCTGTCTTCACGAAGAAAGGATTCGGGCAGCGTCGCAGGATCACCGGGCGTGCGTTCCCAGAAAAACTGTCTGGGAACAAGGTGTCTTTGAAAATCAGTAAGCTTCTCGGGTGGCTCAGCGGAGCTCAACGAGGCAAACATCTTCGCGGCGCGCGATACTTCGCCGAGTATTGCCTCATCACGATTGGTCGTGTAAGTCACCCCATAACCACGCCGCGGGTCAGGAGTGAGAATCCAGAACATCGCACCAGCAGCACCTGCACGAACACTTCCCTGCAGAAAAGCTCGATACCACTCAATTTGTGAAAAGCCATTGTGGCCTTCGGCGTTCATCCCGAATTCACCCATCACGAGCGGCTTCTTGAGCAAATAAGCGGCAGCAACTCGGTTATCGAGAAACTCTTGCATCGCCTGTGGCGAGTCCACAAAGCTGTCCGTATCGTCTCGCGGATAATTGTGAACATCGCAGTAATCGACGTTGGGTAACGAATGATCAGCTAACCACTCACGCCGTTCAGCTGCGGTGCGATAACCCCACGTTCCCGGCGAGATGAGATGATTCTGATCGAGCGACCTGATGTAATCGGTCATCTCGACAATCCACTGGCGTCGCTCACCCCAACGTCCGGTTAACGCCTGTGCTTCATTCATCAACTCCCAACCAAAGATCGTCGGATCATCTCGGTACAAAATTCCGGAAACAGTGTTGCGACGCGTCACGATCTTCTCAATGTGTTCGCGATACAACTTACGCGTCGTCTCGTTGGTGTAGAAGAGCATCGCGCGTTCAGGATTGATGCCAAAACGAAACTTGTCGTCAGCGGCGTCATTGATTCCAGCCCAACGCAGGTATTGCGTAACCCCTCCCGTATCACGCCACCAGTTCGTCAAACACAGTTGGACCAGAAGATTGTTCTTTTGTGCTTCGGCGATAACTCGATCGAGGTGCACGAAGGCTTCCTCGTTCCAGTTGCCGGGCGACCAACGGAAAGGATGGTTCCGGGGCCAGTCGGCAAAGTCTGCAAGTGGTCCAACGTCATCCGGTCCGCCTTCACCGTACGCCCACACTCTTACAACGCGAATGCCCTGGTCGGCCGCACGCTTCAAAGTCTCGGGCATCTTCTCGCGATCCTCGTCGCGATACATCAGCGCAACGTTGGCGCCGACAAAACGAAATGGACGGCCATTGACAACAAACCTGCCGTTACGCGTCCCGACAAACTGCGATGACTTTGCAGACGCGGGGCCGTTGCGGTCCACCACAAAAAAAGCCGCACCCGCGATTAGAGCGAGCGCGGCGATCAGCAAGATTTTCTTTACCATCAATACAGAAGCGAGCATCTACCTGGGTCGAGTAAGCCTCACAAACCCCATGACCATGCAGAAGGCGGCGAGCACGATGAAGAGGTTAAAGAACGCGCCAAAACTCAATGCGCCACTCAAATCCGAGTTTTGCGAAGCACTCGCAAAAACCAACAAGCCAAACAACAGGAATTGCAGGTGATAAAGCACCAGGCAAACGGCGGCGTAAGAGAACCAACGTGCAGACGGTCCAAAAGCAGGAGCGCGAGCAAAGCCGAGCACGGCCGCAATTAATCCACCAATTCCACCTGCTATCAAAAAAGCAACTACGATGACACCGAAGAAAGCTGGCCTTGTTGCTTGTTGGAAAAGCAAAATTGTGGGCAGCAACATCTATCAGTAACACCTCCGCTGAGATTGAAGAACTCGCGCTTAACAGAGCAGCGCCGTTTGTGCCGGAAACGTCCGGGTTCGGCACAAACGGCGCCAAGCATTCAAACTTTGGTTAGATTCGGCAAGGGCGCGAACACGAGTGTCCGCAGGGGCGCCCCTCTGGAGCAAACGCGGTCTTTACCGGGTGCCCCTCGACTACTGCGTGATATGAATTTCTTCCTCTTTATTCACGTGGCCAAGGAAATACATCAGCGCACAAATAAAGAAAACTACGGCCGCCCCAATCGCCCACCACATATTGTGAGAGCCTGCCTCGGCACCTGGTGTTGTCACAAAAAGGTAGAACTTGTAGATGCCAAAGACCAACGCGGCTAAACCAATGACCACGGCCAGTATGTCTTTCATTTTCTTCTTACCTCCGGCCCCAAGTTGTTATGAAGGTTAAGGGAAAAAGCCGAAATCTTGTTTAGTGTGGCTGCATGTTAACGCCAGCGTGCGGATCAAAGCAAGCCCCTGATTCGTCAGTCATTTGAGAATTAGCCGCTTGTCTCCCGCACGTCGTGTAATCCGCTCGCGATCGAAGAATTCCAGTAACGGAATGGCATATTTTCGTGACACACCGGCCAGATTTTTGAATGCGGCAACATCTATTAAACGCTCTGGCTCATGCGAATCACCGTACTCTCGTAACTTCAACCGCAACCCTTGCAGGGCCGTCCTATGAAACAACATGTCGCCTTGCAGTCTTACGATTGTTCCCTTGTCAATCAGGAGTTGCAGTAGCTTTCGTCCATGCGCCTGCTGCGACTTCGGTACTCCTGCTTTTGCAAGCGCAGCTTCGAGCGTCGGCGGTTCCAATCCTGATTCAGCGTAAACACGCTCAACGTTGTTTCGCAGGTCTGCATCTGCGCCCTTCACTTCGAGACTGTGTTCTGGCGTTTTAAGGACATCCTTTTCTGAAACCACCAATCTCTTTACTTCTAAACTGGCGATGACTCCACGAAAGACCTCGGGAGGCAAGCGTGCAAAATGTCTTTCGCGTAGCGTCTCTTTAGACAGACCACGCGAGAGCGGCTCACGCGCGTGATGTGATTTGACCTCATCAACCACGAGACTGCTGAGCAATGAGTATCTTGCGGGTGCTAATAATCTTCCTTCGCTAGCTATAACGACATTTGAGGCTTGTGCAGCAGTGATCGCTTTATTCAAAACATCGTTGGTCCATCCGGTTCGTGCAGCGAGGTCTGCGGCGTCGACACCAAAATCTCCTGCTGAGTTTACGAGCGTTGAGATCTGCGCGACACGATCAGGCTTTTCCAAAGTTTCCATCTCCGAGCGGATCCTGGTGAAGTCTCTACCCCGGTGCTTCGTGGCCAAAGGATCGAGCACGTGTCCACCCGCGATTGTCTGCGACGGCGAATAAGTACGAAGAATGAATCGTTCACCCATTACCGCGACTACCGGAGATTCAAGACTCAGCTGCGCCAATCCTGCCTGGCCCGGTTCAATCAAACCGTCATCTTCAATAACTCTGACTCGACCCAACACTTCGGCAGCATGAATGTGCAAACGCACGCGCGCACGTGATCGCAAAGCCCGCGAAGCGTTCGGTAGCACTTCCAATCGCACATCGAGAATCTGTGAAGCGCGTAAGCGATCTTTGGGCGCGAGCACCATTCCTCGTTCCACTTCGCTCGTATCAATACCTCCGAGATTTACAGCCGTGCGTTGCCCTGCTTGAGCTTGCGAAACGGTTTTGCCATGAACCTGAACTCCTCGCACCCTCACAGGAAGACCACGCGGCAACAATTCAAGTTCATCACCTTCCCGAACCTGTCCCGAGACGAGCGTTCCCGTAACCACAGCGCCAAAACCTTTCATGGTAAAGATGCGATCGACCGGCAGTCGCGGAACAAGGTCAGAAGAACGTTCCGGAATATCTACAGCAACGTCGTGAAGGGTCTCTTTCAACTGGTCCAGACCCAGCCGAGTCTTTGCGCTGACGATCAAAACCGGCGCGTCTTCAAGAAACGATCCGTTAACGAGCTCTTCCGCTTCCTCACGAACGAGTTGCAGGAGCGCTTCTTCAACCAGATCGGCTTTGGTAATCACAACCATACCGTTCTTGATTCCCAGCAGTCGGCAGATGTCAAAGTGCTCTCGCGTTTGAGGCATCACACCTTCATCAGCGGCAATCACGAGCGCAACGGCATCGATACCGTGCGCGCCGGCGAGCATGTTCTTAACAAACCGTTCGTGGCCGGGAACATCGACAAACCCGATTCGCACGTCCCCCAGATCAAGATCCGCGAAACCAAGATCGATTGTGATGCCGCGTCGTTTCTCTTCAGGTAGGCGATCAGGATCTTTGCCGGTCAGCGCGCGTACCAATGCACTCTTCCCATGATCGATGTGTCCAGCAGTTCCAATCGTGATCGATTTCATGAAACGAGGAAGTAAGCTGACTCAGATCTTTGCAGTTGATTTGGCCCAAGCTTTAGTAATGACCTGCTGATAGAAAGCGAGATACTGAGGAATGACGATATCGGTTCGATATCGGGACAGCGCCGACTCGCGAGCTCGTTTGCCCATCTCTTTTCGTAAGTCCTTGTCTTCAAGCAATCGCGCCGCATCTGCTGCCATCTTGTCGACGTCGCCGACCGCACTGAGAAAACCAGTTTCTTCGTCGGTAACGACTTCCGGAATGCCGCCCACTCGCGACGCGATTACCGGCAGCTCACACGCCATCGCTTCGAGTGCCGCAAGCCCGAACGACTCCTGTTCAGAGGGTAGCAACAGCACATCAGAAGCCGAAAGATAATCGACGATGCGCGGTTGTTTACCCACGAATGAAC
Source organism: Pyrinomonadaceae bacterium (assembly GCA_036554845.1). Taxonomy (GTDB): domain Bacteria; phylum Acidobacteriota; class Blastocatellia; order Pyrinomonadales; family Pyrinomonadaceae; genus PSRF01. The sequence goes on along the minus strand of DATBMP010000365.1, from coordinate 1,749 downwards.
ACTGATCGTAGATACCGAGACAACGAGCCCGGTGTTCAGCGTTGGTTCGTTCGCTTCCATCGCCCACCATAATCAAACGGGACTTGGTTCCCTTTCGCAGTACTCGGGCGAAGATCTCTACGCAATCGACTGGACGTTTGACAGGACGGAAATTTGAGACATGGACCAACAACGGTTCGTCGTTTGGCGCGAGGGCTTTTCGCAAGTCAGCTACCGGATGACGCGAGTAGTCATATTCGCAAACAAAGTTTGGAATCACCGCTATGTCATCGAATTGAAAAATCTCACGCGTTGCATCCTTCAGGTAATGCGAGATCGCTGTCACGCCATCCGACTGAACAATACCGTAACGTGTAATCGGCAGATACGAACGATCAGCACCCACTAGTGTGATGTCTGTGCCATGGAGCGTTGTGATCACGGGTAAATATCTGCCGGGCCTAAGTGATTCGCGCGCAAGGATGGCACTAATCGAATGCGGAATTGCGTAGTGAACATGCAGCAGGTCCAGGTTCTCCGTCTCTGCCACCTTAGCCATCTTCGTTGCCAGGGCCAACGTGTAAGGCTGATGCTCAAACAGCGGATACGACATCATCTCGACTTCGTGAAACCTTACCCGTTCATTCAACTCAGTTAGTCTTGTTGGCAGAGACGAAGATATGAAGTGAACAGTGTGTCCGCGCTCAGCGAGTTCCTTGCCCAGTTCCGAGCCGACAATGCCGCTGCCACCGTACGTTGGATAGACTGTGATGCCGATGTTCATTTTTGCTGGTCTTGGGCCTTGGGTCTTGGGTTTTCAGTTTCTTGTGTTTCGTTCTAACGATGCAGATGAAAGCATGTTCCATTCGAGCGCAAAGATCAAAAGACGTTCAAGGACCCAAGTCCAAAGACCCAAGACCCGCACTAAAAAATGAAGAGGCAGGCGACCCTCGCAATCGCCTGCCTCTATCTCAACTTGTCTCACCTCTTGAAAGGGGGGCCAAGTGAGGCGTCGGAGTATATGCCCGTGTTGCTGGTTTGGCAATACTTCTTTCAGACAAAAACCTGAACAAAATACTGCTTTATTTTCATTGTTATTGGCCGAATGCGCTGCTTCGTTAAACCCGCTATAATGCAAGCACCTACAAGCAACTAAATAACGAAAACGAACACGATTAGCTCTCAAAGGGCGAACAAACGGAGATCGAGAAATGCCGAAGATTAGTGATATCGAAGAGACCCCAAACCCTAACGCCGTCAAGTTCATTTTGCGAGAGGCAGTAAGTAACGGCACCGCCCTATCCTTCAGCTCGGCCACGCAAGCTGAGAATGATCCACTCGCAAAGTCGTTGTTTGACGTGGGCCATGTCGTCTCGGTGTTCTACATGGACCGCATGATCACCGTTGAGAAGGATGACGAAGCTGATTGGGATGATCTCTTGCCGGCACTGGCCGTGCCGATTCGAGCAGCAGCCGCCGTTTCAGGTGCAAATGCTGCCGCAGCAGCAGTCGGTGGATCCATCGCAGCAATTACCAGCGATGATCCGAGACTAATGAAGATCAACGACATACTCGATGAAAAGGTCCGCCCCGCGCTAATGGGCGACGGCGGTTATCTCGAGATACTCGGTCTCAAAGAGAACACCCTCAGCATTCGTTATCAGGGCGCCTGCGGCAGTTGTCCGAGTTCTTTAACTGGCACGCTGATGGCAATCGAAGGGATGCTCAGGCAGGAAGTCGATCCGGATCTTGAAGTAGTTGCCGTCTAAG
>DATBMP010000178.1:0-4575 GCA_036554845.1 Pyrinomonadaceae bacterium | reverse complement strand
ATGAGTTGATTCCTTTCGAGTTGAATCGTGACCCTGCGGAACAGGCAAAACACTTACCTGTCACTTCAATGCGCGTTGCCTATTTCGTGTTGGCCTAAGCGAGCGCCGGGGGAAAGGGTTGGGCTCATACGGACGTCTGGGTTCGCCGTTATCAGAAATGACTGCTGTTAGGAGAAACTTTGGAAGCCGCTAAAAGAGATGCCCTGCTGGATGGCAGGCATTCTAGATCAATATGGCTTGGACAACCACCATCGGATAATCCGCGACGAGTTATTCAATGCGGTGAACTCTCGCGTGTGGGGTGACAACGAAGGCCGGGCGCAGTAGAGGTTGTGTTAAAACTGGACCTCCAGGAGTGAAAGTAGATGGAGCAGCTACGCGGCCTCTCAGCACTGGTGGAATTCCACAACTATTGCCAGAAGCCTGCGAAGTTTTGCGCGTTCTAGATAGCCTCTATCGGTCTGATCAAATGTTGAGTTCCCAGGAAGTCGTCGGTTCAGAGCCTCTTTTCTTATCCACTTAACTAACCCAGGAATTCGCACCTTTTCCTTACGATGGTGGCTCGCAGCTTGCCCGTAATCCCATGAGTTGAGGATTGTCAGCGAAGACTGTCCCCAGTGCGCTGACCTTAGGTTGTCCGAAATTTAAAGGACAGCGGTTTCATGAGATTGCACCGAAACTAAATAAATCATGAAGACGATTATCGAACCGTTCAGAGTCAAAGTAGTCGAACCAATAAAGATGACGACTCGCACCGAGCGCGATGCGTACCTTAAGGAAGCTGGCTACAACCTGTTTCTCCTTAAAGCCGAGAACGTCATCATCGATCTATTAACCGATAGCGGCACGGGAGCCATGAGCGCAGCACAGTGGTCTGCTGTCATGCGCGGCGATGAGTCTTATGCGGGAAGCCGAAGTTTCTATCGCTTTGAACAAGTAGTGCGAGACATCTTCCGTTTCAAGCATGTGATCCCTACGCATCAGGGTCGCGCGGCCGAGCGGATCCTATTCTCGTCCGTTTGCAAGAAAGGGGATTTGGTCCCAAACAACACTCACTTCGATACGACGCGCGCCAACATCGAGTACCTCGGCGCCGAAGCCGTTGATCTACCCATTGCTGAATTCTATCAACCCTCGGTGGACCACCCGTTTAAGGGCAACATGGACACCCAAGCGCTTGCGCGGTTTATTCAAAAGGTCGGCCCGGAACGCATTCCTCTCGTGATGCTGACTGTGACCAACAATTCCGGCGGCGGTCAACCGGTCTCGATGGCTAACATCCGCGAAGTGAAAAGAATTTGCGCTTCGTATCGATTGCCGCTTTATCTGGATGCCTGTCGCTTCGCCGAAAACGCTTACTTCATCAAGCTTCGGGAAGGCGGTTACGCCGGGAAGTCGGTGACGGAAATCGCCCAAGAGATGTTCTCTCTCGCTGACGGTTGCACGATGTCTGCGAAGAAGGACGGACTGGCGAACATCGGAGGCTTCCTCTGCACAAATGATGATCAGCTGGCCCAACAAGAGAAGGACCTGCTGATCCTGACCGAAGGCTTTCCTACCTATGGAGGGTTGGCCGGGCGAGACCTTGAAGCCATAGCGGTCGGTCTGGAAGAGGTATTACACGAGGACTACCTGCAATATCGCTTCGCCTCAATTCGTTACCTCGGTGAGCACATCTCAAAGTCCGGTGTGCCTATCGTACAGCCACCTGGCGGACATGCGATTTACATTGATGCTCGCGCGTTGCTCCCGCACATCCCTCCACTTCAATACCCGGGGCAAGCATTGACCATTGAGCTCTACCGCGAAGCGGGCATTCGCAGCTGTGAGATCGGTTCAGTGATGCACGCTGAAAGCGATCATGAAACTGGTGAAGAGGTGCCCTCAGCAATGGACTTGGTCCGTTTGGCAATTCCACATCGCGTCTACACGCAAAGCCATATCGATTATGTGGTAGAAGCGATTCTACAGGTCTACGAGAGACGATCGTCAATTGGTGGCTACCGTATTACCAGCCAACCAAAATTTCTGCGTCACTTCACGGCACGATTTGAGCCGTTCAAGAACTGACTTATGTAAACGAGGTCACAAACATGGAAAAGAAGCAGCGAACGAAAAAAGATAGCTACCGTATTCGCACGCATCTTGTTCACGGAAATTATGAAAGCAAACACTGGGACTTTGATCATCACATTGTGCCGCCAATTTCCGCGTCGGCTGCGTATAAGTTGGGATCGGTTCATCGCGGCGCGCAGGGCTTTGTTGAGTTTGCTTCAGACGAGGCAGACGTCAAAGGACACATCCCAATCTATATTTATGACCGTTTGGACGAACCCACGCGGGGCATGCTCGAAGAAAACCTGGCGTACGCCGAGGGTGGCGCCACGGCAGTCGCTTTCGCCAGCGGCATGGCGGCAATCAGTGCAGCCTTTGGCGTTACCACAAAAGCGGGTGCTGAGATACTGGCCCATCACACTCTTTACGGTTGTACTTACAGTCTTCTGACCAACTGGCTTCCCCGGTTCGGGATAAACACTAAATTCGCGGACTTGCGAGACGAGAAGAGTTTTAAAGCGGCGGTAAGTACTCGCACCCGGGTGGTTTATTTTGAGACTCCGGTTAATCCCACGCTCGATCTGATCGACATTGAGATGGTCCGTCGCTGGATGGACGAAGTTAGACTAGGCGCTGATGAGAAAGATCGGCTCATCATGATTGTCGATAACACTTTCGCTACGCCTTACTGCCAACGGCCTCTTGCACTCGGGGCCGACCTTGTTGCCCACAGTCTCACCAAAGACATCGGCGGTTTTGGGACTGACATGGGTGGCGCAGTGATTGGCCCACAAAAGTTTCACGCACCACTCTTAATGTATCGCAAAGACTTTGGCGGCGTACTCGCTGCGAAGTGTGCCTGGCCAATCCTCGTTTATGGATTACCGACCCTGGCAACTCGGATGGTGAATCAACAAAAATGCGCAATCCGAGTCGCGCAGTTCCTTGAAAGGCATCCAAAGGTTGCGGCTGTGCGTTATCCGGGATTGGAAACATTTCCGCAGTACGAACTTGCGCGCAAACAAATGACGAGTTACGACGGAAAGTTCGCACCTGGAAGCATGGTCTATTTTTTGTTGAAGGGTAATGAGAGTGAAGCCACGGAAGCTGCCGACCGATTCATGGATTACATCGCCAAAAGTGCATACAGCATCACGCTTGCCGTGAGCCTCGGACAGATCCGCACGCTAATCGAGGAGCCCTATTCGATGACACACTCGTCGTTGCCACCTGAGGTGAAGAAGGCCAGGGGCCTGGCGCCCGGAGGCATCCGTCTTTCGATTGGACTTGAAGATTGGCACGATGTCATCAATGACTTGCAAGACGCACTCGAGCAAATTTAACTGAAGCACTTTATATGGAATCTTTATTCGCCTGTCGAATTACGCGGCTGTTCAGATAGTCTGCCAAAGCTTTATCAGACGTTTGAATGTGGACTTGTAACCAGCTACGTATCGCCTCGATCAGACTATGCTTATCGGCGGTCGTTCCCTCAGCGAGACTTCTTTTCAGGTTTTGGACCTCGGCCATTAGCCGTTCGTGCTCCAAAAGATGAGACTCGTAGGCTTCATAAGCATGCAGCTTCATCGCTAACTGTTCCGAAAGGAAGTGCAGGTTCGTATGCTCCACTAACTCATTGAGCAGAGCGTAGACCAGTTTGTCATCCGCCCCGCTCCGAACCGCCGCTTTGAGATCGCTGAGCATGTTCAGTTGGCTCGCATGCTCGCGGTCCATCGTAGCAACGCTGAAGTCGAATTCTGTTGAGTCTTCCATTTGCTCCATCACTTGCTCGTAGTTGAACGGTAACTTGAAAGTTCGTAAACGGCCGGGATCGTCCAATTCTAGCTCAGGTTATCTCTGATATGAGAATCCGACGAACGACACGTCCTCACATTCAGTTAGAGAATAAACTTTTCCGGCCCCTCAACATCAAAGGCCCGACGGCTCACAACCAGGTGATTGTCATTCCAGCGCAGTCTGCGGAACCCTAACAGGTGAAAGATCTGTAACGGCATGATCCTGGCTATCCGTGTATTGATGATCAGAAAGTTTTCGTTCCGTGAATCGCGTCGCACTCCGGGTAGAAGATGCATGTAATGACCCAGCTTCAGCCGGCGCAAAGCCGCTGACAAACGTAACCAGAACCGCTTTACCTCACGCGCCAGGAAGAAGCCATCATCGCCAAGCTTTTGATATAAGGGCATTAGTATTAACCCCGTTTAAGAAGCTTTAATCTCTCCTTTCCGATCTCTTGCCAGAACCTGTCCGCGGCGAATCGGCTGAAAATTTTTATACCCCGCTTCCATAACAAACTCATCCTCAGGCGTAATCGCATGACGATGCCTTACTTCAATGACTCGGCTCCCGCCGCTGGCCCGTTTGAGCGCACATCGATAATGATCGAACTCAGGGAAGTCTTGTGGACGCAGGTTTCCCCCTGCCACCAGGGCGTTCCAAATAACCGCTTCGTGATTATCGATGGAACTAACAGCGTCATGTTGTCCTGCTTCAAAGCCCAAC